>JBNMJP010000011.1:0-22294 GCA_050873905.1 Jutongia sp.
ATATGGAGGTTGTACTGGAGGCGGTTGTGATCGGACGTGCCTGCAGAAATACCGCCAATATCAAGAACAGACAGCCGATCGGCAAGATGTATATCAAGGCCGGCAAGGAACTCAGTGACTTCTATGTAGATATTATCCGTGACGAGCTGAATGTGAAGGAAGCAGAGCTGACCGATGATGTGAGCAAGCTGACAACCTATAGCTTTAAGCCGCAGCTTAAGACGCTGGGACGTCGTTTTGGCAAGAAGATCAATGATGTGAGACAGATCCTTGCAGAGCTTGACGGTCAGGCAGCTATGGCAGAGCTGAATGAAAAGGGTACACTGACGATTCAGGTAGATGGTCAGGATGAGGCACTGGAGAAAGATGATCTTCTGATCGAAGCAGCACAGATGGAAGGCTATGTATCCGACAGTGACCATGGTATTACGGTAGTTCTTGATACCAACCTGACACCGGAGCTTCTGGAGGAAGGTTTCGTACGCGAGATCATCAGTAAGGTTCAGACCATGCGTAAGGATGCAGGCTTTGAGGTAATGGATCACATCAGAGTCAGCATGCAGGACAATGACAAGGTTCAGAAGGTCATTCAGGACAATGAAGCGCAGATCAAATCCGAGGTTCTGGCCGATGAAGTTTCCTATGACGGAGCAAAGGGCTCTGTGAAGGAATGGAGCATCAATGGCGAGAAGGTTACGCTTGGAGTAGAGAAGCTGTAAGAGCTGATAGATTAGTTTTGAAAATAAAAAGCCGGAGGGCTGTCACAAATGTGGCAGCCACCGGCTTTTGGTTGTGTGTGCACAAAAACGTTTCTTGTGCTGTATAGGTAACTCCCGTCTGGAAGTATCTATCGTGATCATAAATATCAAAGATCAGGACAGCTTCTCGATTGCTGCTATGGCGTCATCAAACCAGTTCCCCTGCAGCTCCTCAACGTTACCGGCATCGCTGGCGGCAGCAATCTCGGCAGTCATTGGGATGCGGCCAAGAACCGGCAGATTATACTGCTTTGCAACTTCATCGACGTGGCTTTCTCCAAAGATGTGGATCTGCTTGCCACAGTCCGGACACTCCACGTAGCTCATATTCTCAATGATACCGAGAATTGGGATGTTCATCATCTGTGCCATACGAACCGCCTTGCCGACGATCATGGAAACAAGCTCCTGAGGAGAAGTCACAATCACAATTCCATCTACCGGAAGAGACTGGAATACGGTCAGAGGCACGTCGCCGGTTCCCGGAGGCATGTCCACGATCATATAGTCTACGTCTTTCCATAAAACATCTGTCCAGAACTGTTTTACGGTACCTGCGATGACAGGTCCTCTCCAGATGACAGGGTCATTGGAGTCCTCCAGCAGGAGATTGACAGACATGGTCTGGATACCGGTCTTGCTTTCTACCGGATAGATCACTGTGTCCGTGCCAATGGCATGCTGTGTGATACCAAAAGCCTTTGGTATAGACGGGCCTGTCACATCGGCATCCATAATGGCAGTGTGGTGGCCTTTTCTCTGGAGATTGACAGCCAGCATAGAGGAGATCATGGATTTGCCAACGCCGCCTTTTCCACTGACAACACCGATCACCTTATCGATGTGGCTCTCTTTATTTGGTTGTTCGATCATACTCTGCGGGGAACGGCTGCTGCAGTCTGCAGAGCAGCTTCCGCAATCATGGGAACAGCTTTCGCTCATAATAATCCTTCCTTTCTTTATACACGTAAAATTCAGTATAACAATTAATTGATAAATTGTCCACACCTGTTCTAAGAGATTGAGAATCTACATATATTATGATGCAGGGGGCAAAAGATAATTCTGCCGTTTGCACGATCAGATAGAAAAGAATGAGGATGATGTCTTTCGGTACTGCCGGGTCGATCATTCCGGAATGGAGGAAATATGAGCGGATATCAGAGGATGGTTTCCTATCTTTATCGATATGAAAAGGGGATCAAAGAAAAAAACGTTGGTTATGCAAGAATTGAATCGAGAAACGATCAATGCCGCATTACAGTGAGATTTCAGGACATGATCACGGTATCTCCCCAGCTTTCATTTTTTATACAGAAGGAAGAAGGAATGCTTACGATACCGGCGGGAAAGCTCATGCGTAACGGCAGTACTTTTACCGGAAGGGTCGAGACATCCCGGACACACGTAGCCGGGTCGGAATATTCCTTTGAGCAGATGGACGGAATTTATATTTCGGGACCGGAAGATGTGTTTTATGCAACTACATGGAAGGATATTGTTATTTCGGAGCAGGGAATTTCTCAAAAGGCAGAGACCTCCCAAAAAACGGAACAAACACCATCAAAAACGACTGAAGCTTCCGGAGAACCGGAATATATAAACTCCGTGCCGGACGCCCCGCAGATGGAGGCATCCTCTGTACCGGCAGAAGAGTGTGACCGGAATGTGGCCAAGCAGAGGAGAAGGCAGCAGGGCAGCAAAAATCGTTCTCAGGAATTTTGTGAAAAAATGCTGCGGATCTTTCCGAAAATGTATCCCTTTGAGGCGGAAGGTATGGGAGAATGTGTGCGGATCGACCTGAAGGATATCGGAAATCTTCCGGTGGCATACTGGTCGCTGGCAGGGAACCCATTTCTTTTGCGGGGATATTACTGCTATCGCCATCTGATCTTTACCAGAATGGCTGGAGGAGGTTATGCCGTAGGCGTACCGGGTATCTACAGCGAGGACAACGGCAGATGGGCGGAGGAATGCCGGATGACAGGATTTCAGCCGCTTTCCCGGGTGAAGGATCGTCATGGAGCGTTCGGGTACTGGATGTACCGCATTTCGTAGCAATGCCGCTGCAAAAAGGGAAGAGTGGTAAGAGCTTTTCATGAAAATACAGGTTTTCGAACAGATAGGATCTATGTTAAAATAGATCTTACAATAAGAAAAAACGGAGCGAAGACTACGATGGTAGAAGAAATTAAGGTGAAGGAAAAGTATATGAAGGAGGCACTGCGTCAGGCGAAAAAGGCGTCAGAGGCAGGGGATGTACCGATCGGCTGTGTCATTGTACATGAGGACAAGATCATTGCCAGAGGCTACAATAAAAGAAATCAGCAGAAAACAGCGCTGGGTCATGCAGAGATCGCGGCAATACGCAAGGCGAGCAAAAAGCTGGGAGACTGGCGGCTGGAGGAATGCACCATGTATGTTACTCTGGAGCCGTGTCCGATGTGCGCCGGTGCCATTGTGCAGGCGAGGATCCCGGAGGTGGTGATCGGTGCCATGAACCCCAAGGCGGGCTGTGCAGGAAGTATTATCAACCTGCTGCAGATGGACCGGCTGAATCATCAGGTGCGTATGGAAACCGGGATCATGGAGCCGGAATGCCAGAAGCTTCTGAAGGATTTTTTTAAAAATCTGCGGGAGAAAAAGAAATCAGAAAAGAAGTCTTCAAATGAAAATTGATGTGTTCTGTCCGGAGGAACCGAAATTTTATGCAAGATATGTATAAATATAATGATCTTCCCATTGACCGTTGATCTGGGCAAAGTCATGAAGCAATCCTTCCCGGTGAAAGGTCAGCTGTTCCAAAAGAGCGATGGATGGGAGATTATCCGGCATAACATATGCCTCAATGCGATGAAAACGGTATTCCTTACAAACTAAAGGAATAAGGAAGGAAAGAGCTTCTGTCATATACCCCTGACGGAGATGATCCTTGTCTGTTTTGTATCCGATCATACAACTGGAAAAAGCACCCCGCAGAAAATTGCTGAAGCAGATGGTGCCCACGGGAATCTCCGGCTGCTGTTTCTCGTAAATCCACATGCGCAGATAGCGGGATTTGACGAAAGAATTATACTCAAAGGTAAGGTTGGAACGCTGAAATTCCAACGTGTAAAATCCGGGTCTCTTGGTGGGTTCATATGGCTCCAGAAATACGCGGTTGTTTTTATAAAATGTTAGGACACTGGCGGCCTTATCCGGGTGGCTGACACTGAGAAAAAGGCGCTTTGTCTCATATTCCGGTCGCATGGCATGCTCCCTCCTTTTGTTTTTGTCTGTTGCATTAGTTTAGCATGTACGGGGTAAAATAACAAGGAAATATATCTTGACAATATCCTGTGGGAGAGGATATAATGAGCCTTACCTAGTATTATATTGTGTGAATGATGTCATAAAGCTTCCGTGCTAGCCGGGGAGATAGCGGTGCCCTGTACCTGCAATCCGCTACAGCAGGGGTGATGTTCTGTTTCGGACGCATTGATTGTGGAGCTGCCCGGTATAAGTGGTGTTGACGTTTTGGTCTCGCGCAATGGGAACTCATGAACCGTGTCAGGAGGGGAACCTAGCAGCACTAAGTGAGCCCTCCCGTGTGCCGTGAGGTTGCCGGAGCCGAGCTAACTGTACCGGTAACGTCTGCAGAGATGTGTACAACGCAGAATGCACGGTTTTAATTAATAAAATAGTATATGTGAAAGATAGAAAAGTGGATGAAATGCCACTTTTTTCTTTATTTCTGATGTAGATTTTGGTAAAATAAGGTATATTGTGAATGTTCGGATACAAAGGGGGAGAAGTAGTGAAAGCAGAGTTGAAAAAAGGCAGTATCAATCAGATTCTCAAAGGGACAGATATATATGAAGCAGGAGAGTTTCTTGACTCTATTGCAATGGTGGTAAAGGGAAGGATACGGGTGCACGGCTATGGTATCAATCTGGTGGTGGGATCCGGATGCTTTCTGGGCGTGCGTGACCTGAACCGGGGGGCGCACAGCGTGACGTATACAGCACAGACCAATGCGGTGATCTATGTATTTCCGTCCTCCGGTGCGATGAGTGATATTCGCAAGATCATGCAGATCAATAAGGACTATGTGGCATTGATGGTATCAGGGCTTCACCGTTCTCTGGCAGAGCAGGAAGCAGCTTATGAAGAATTGCAGGAGGCAGCGCAGGGAGCGTATGAGTTGATTGGCAGAGTGTATCGGAAGTGTCAGAAGGTATCCAAAGAGACAGGGGCATATTTTCAGGAACTTCCGGTCATAGATAAGCTGCATCCTTTTGATGAGCCGCAGATGCTGCCGCTGGACAAGGTTCATTATTATCAGGCGTGTGCCAAGGTGCCAATGGATGTGCAGAAGGCATTTTATGGAAGTTCTGCAGAGATTTGCCTTTACCATGTGCGGGAGCAGGTGGACTTAATGCATCAGCTTCACGATTACAGTAAGGCGCTGACAGAATATCTGGAGATGATGATGCGCCATCTGATCTTGGATGGCAGAAATCTTTATTCTTCAGTGGCAGGATTTGCGCTGATCCTGCAGAGGGCTGATCAGGATGCGGGGGAGATCATGTCGGAGCTGGATGACGTGATCGACCGGATCAATGTGCTGGAAGGTGTTCTACTGAAGCGCGCAGATGTGGAAAGTGCCATTGACAGATCTGCGATGGAGGAGACCTATTTTAATTTGCTGAATCCCAGCCGCAGTACAGGGAATACTCTGGATATGGCAGGAGATACTCTTGCGCTGGTGGAGACACCGGATATTGATGCGGCGGAGCTGGTGGATACACTGGGAACCATTCTTGCTTTTGGAGAGATCGGTGTAGAGGATGCTGAACATTTTGAAAGTTTAGTAAGTCAGTTTGAGGCATTGGAAGACAAGGAAAGCTCATCGGATGAGGTGAGAAATCTGCGCCGTTCCTTAATGAAGGCATATTATCCGATCTATGAGAAAGTCTTTCTGAAGGATTTTTATTCCAAAGAGGAAACACCGATTGAGGTGGATCTGTTTCTTCGCTATGGCTTTTTGAGTGAACGTCTGTTACGAGAGGATCTCATTGAGGATCTGCTGTCTTTAGACAATGGCGGAATCCATCAGAATGGTTGTCAGGTATATGATATGAAGGAATGGCTGCAGGCCATTATGAACGGTGACAGAATGCCATCGAAGAATGAGTTTGATCTGGATTACGAGGAAAATCTCCGGGATAAGGTCAAAAATAAAGAGATTACTTCACAGCGGCGGGATGAGCTGTTGAAGGATCCGGAGCAGAAGCTGCATTTTGAGGTAATGAACATGTTCCGTATTACGCACCGTCTGGTGAGCGGACAGATCGTGTCTTTTGTACCGTTTTTATACACCGAGGGATGTACGGCGCTGGAAAAGAATTTTTTGTCGAAGGAAAAGGTTTGTGCAGCATTTAACAGACTCCGCCGTATTGATTTCTCAGCATTTTACCGGGAAGTGCTGTTTCAGAAGGAGGTATCCGGTATCAAAAAGGAGTTTATTCAGGAGGAGGTATGTCCTGATGTGCTCCTTCTGCCAACAGTGGGGTCGAAGGACATTATGTGGCAGGAACTCAGCGGAAGAAAACGGAACACACCGGGACGTTTGTTGCTGCCGGTATTTCTGGAGGGAGATCTGGACAAGTCTGTGACGCACCTGACCGGAGCATTCCGCTGGGAGCTTTGCCGTACCATGCAGGGTGTTTATTGGAACAATATCCAGTATAAATCCCTGACCAGCGAGTATTCCGATTTCCTGCAGTTTTACCGCAAGAACCGTGAATTGTCCGATGACCGCAAGGAGAAGTTAAAGCTTCAGATCCAGAAGCATCGAAATAACAGCAGAGAGATATTTGCAGCGGATTACAGCAACTGGATCCTGCATGAATCCCAGGGCGGAATGCTTCTCAGCAAGCCGGTGCGGGAGATCCTGGCAACGTATTGTCCGTTTGCGTCAGAGCTTCGCCAGAATCTGGAAGCACAGCCGGTATTCCAAAATGCCATGGCCCGGTACGAACGGGAAAAGGGAAAGAAACTTCGGGAATATGATCTGAAATTCCGTGTATGGGAGAAGGATCATGTGGAAGTGCCGGCAGAGATCGTTCAGACCAAAGAATTTTATGAGAAATAAATGGATGCCACCGGTCAGATCCATCCTCCGTCCAGAGTGATGATCTGGCCGGTCATATATTCCGGTGCTTCAGCAACCTGGTGGACCAGTGTGGCAACTTCTTCCGGGGTACCGGTCCGGCCGGCGGGAATCTCTTCGGTCAGAGCAGTCAGCTCATCTGGTTCCAGAAAGGCATTCATGGAGGTGTCGATCATGCCGCAGGCAATGGCATTTACCGGAATACCGCTGGGAGCCAGCTCCTTTGCCAGCGCCTTTGTGAGGGCGTTGATCCCGCCCTTGGAGGCAGAGTAGGCAGCTTCGGTGGAAGCCCCGACATTGCCCCAGACAGAGGAGATATTAATGATCTTTCCGTGTTTTTCCTGCAGAAAATAAGGAATGATAATACGGCTTGTATAAAAAACGGAGGAGAGATTGGTGCGCAGAAGCGTATCCCACTGCTGTGGTGTCATGTCCTGAAGCAGTCCGATATGGGAGATGCCTGCATTATTAACGAGAATCTCCGGAATCCCAAAGGTCTGCACGGATTTTGTGATAAAAGCCTCTGCATCTTCCGAATTTCCCATATCCCCGTAAAATGTAAAATACTGGCCGCCGGCAGCAGTGATCTGTGCCTTGGTATGTTCCATGTCCGGACCTTTGTGGCGGCAGCAGATGGAAATATTCCATTCCATGGAAGCATATAAAAGGGCAATCGCCTGACCAATGCCACGGGAGGCTCCGGTGATAATGATGTGATGTGTATTCATGATATTTAGTTCCTTCCTTAGTAATTCCATTTATTTTTAACACAATATATAGTATACAGAAAGGGAGTTTTCATGCAAGTCTTTACAGCGTTTGGGAAGTTTGCTATAATTTGCTATAATGTTGTAAATTTTGAAAACAATTCTATGGGGATAATTACAGAGAATAAAAGAAAGGTACTGATATGAAGAAAAATGCAGTGATGTTCTTTTTTAAGAGCTTATTGAAATCAATTTTGGTTATCGTGTCTATTCTGGCGGTAGGCGTGATCAGTTACAAGGTTTCCTACGAATATTTATCCAAACAGTTGGAAGCCGGCAAACTGGATGTGCAGGAGAAAGAACTGGAGACGATCCTGGACCAGGCAAAAACAGATGAAATTTCCAAAAACCTCATCTATGTTGTGAACGACAAGCAGAAGATTACGCATATGCTGCTGGAAATCTGTAATACGAAAACATACAATATGGATTACATAACGATCCCAGTCAATACAGACTACACGATCCCGGCAAAGATGTATCAGAAGCTATGTGTTGTGGATGAGGAGATTCCACAGATCGTACGTCTTTCCAAACTGCGCAAATATTTTGCTGATCTGGAGGACGCGCAGGCATATGGTTATGCAGAGCTGATCATGGAAAAAATGTTAAAGACAGATATCAGTTATTTTACTGTGATCTCACAGGACATATACGATCTTCATTATCAGGAACAGGAGATGACGACGCAGTATACTAAGGTGTCAGCAGGTACATCAAAACAGGCTGCGGCATCACCGGATGCAACTGCACAGTCTCAGAATTACAGCTCGTCTGTCACGATGAAGGTGGCAGTGCTCAGTGAATCCTTTACCAATCAGTTAGATGATCTGGGAGACGATGAGGCAAAGATCATGTCTTATATTAAGGAGCAGTATAAGCAGGATGGTATGCAGTCCAACCTGACGGTATATAATAAGATTGGATATATCGAGGCATATATGAAGATGAAGACCTCTTTGTATCACTATTGGGGACTGCCGGGAGAGTATAGCGGCAAGCTGTTCCGGATAGATATGGCATCGGCAGCCAAGTTTATAAAGAAACTGGAAAATAACGCAGAAACGTATACAGAGCCGCAGAGTCAGGAAGAGGCGGTGCCTGCTAAAAAGCAGATCAGTTCAAAAGGGAAAAAGATCATAATACTGAATGGCAGCAAAATTTCCGGTCTTGCTGCTTCTAAGCAGACAGAACTGGCAGATGCCGGCTTTACCGTTCCTAAGGTAGGAGATTATACACAGGAAGTGCTGACCAGAACCAGGATCATTGTTTCCAAAAAGAGAATGGGAACAGATCTTACAGCGTATTTTAAGGATCCGGAACTTGTAGTGGGAGAGACACCGAATGGCTATGACATTGAAATAATTCTTGGCACCGTAGATGCCAATTAGAATGGGACTTAATTATGCAGGCTTCAGTAAAGATCATGGATATAGATGTAGATATGATGAGTAACGACGTCTTTATCCGAAAAATGAATGAATACTTGACGGATGACCATCTGGATGTCATTATGTTTGCTTCCACCAAAATGCTGAATAAAGCGATGGAGGATGAAGAATATCGTACGCTTCTCGAAAAGGCAGATTTGTTTCTGCCGGGAGAAAAGGCATTACTGGCGACGCATCATGCAGATGCTCTGGAGGCGGGCGATATGGTGGTAAGCTACCGTAGTCTGGGAATGATGCTGGAAAACCTCATCAAAGAGGATCGTACACTTTATATCATAGCAGATAATCAGAATTCTGTTGAAAAGCTGCAGCATTACTGCAAAAAAATGCAGCCGGAGCTGCGGGTGGTTGGCTCATACTCTTGTGAAATGGATATGGAGGATGCTGCGATCGTAAACGAGATCAACAGCCATACACCGGACATGATCTTATTGAATCTGCCGGTGGGTGTACAGGAAAGCTGGATCATAGAGCACTCTTCTCTGCTAAATGCAAAGCTTTGTATTGCCATAGGAGGAGTTGCAGAGCTGATCCTGGCAATGCAGAGGGAGACACCGGAGTGGGTCAAAAAACTGCATCTGGAGGGACTTTACCACAGGATTTTCCGGGAACAGGCGGTCAAAAAAGATGTCCGGACCCGTATATTTCGCAAAAAAGTAGCCAAATATAATAATCAGAACGAAATCAATGAAATACATGATTATACAAAGGATGATGGCAGATAGCCGTCATCCTTTTCTATTGAAAAGAGGATGGCTATGAAACGAGAGGGTTTGGCAGGAGGAAAAGGGAAGGATCTTGCGAAGATCGCAGCAGGTACGATATGTATGGCTCTGGCGGTGAATCTTGTATATGAGCCGCTGGGAATGGTGACCGGTGGCATTTCCGGTCTGTCTATTATTGTGAGAAGGCTTACCGGCTGGTGGTTTGGTGTCAGTGTACCCGTGTGGCTGTCAAATCTGCTGCTCAATATCCCGATTTTTTTGACGGCATTGAAGATAAAGGGAAGAACATACATGAAAATGACTTTGTTTGCCAATCTGTGTTTTACGGCGGCACTTTTTCTGATTCCTGTGTCTTCAGCCCCGCAAAAGGATTTTGTATTGGCGGCAGTGGTGGGAGGCGTTCTGACCGGGGCAGGACTGGGCCTTGTTTTCTCCAGAGGCTGTTCTACGGGTGGAACGGATCTTCTGGGGGCTGTGATCCATCACTGTTTTCCGTATTATCCGGTGGGACAGATCTTGTTTCTACTGGATTGTGTGATCATTGCGGCGGGAGCCTGTGCCTTTGGCATACGCCCTGCAGTGTATGCGGCAGTGGCAGTGTATCTGACTACGCGGCTGATGGACACCATTGTGGCAGGAGGCAATTTTGCTAAGCTTGCTTATATCATATCGGATCATCATGAGGAGATCGGACAAAGTGTGATGTCGCAGCTTGGAAGAGGTGTGACTGTGTTGGAGGGAACCGGTATGTATACCGGAAAAACGAGAAAAACACTGATGTGTGTGGTGGATCGGAAACAGATCAGCAGGGTTAGTCAGATCGCGCGGAATATCGACAAAAAAGCATTCGTCATAATTTCAGATATCCGGGAGGTTCAGGGAGAGGGATTTGTGGAAAAGGTACAGACGTGATGCTTGCAAAAGGACTATTTTTTGACGAAATGAACGAAAAAAAATAAAAATATACGGTTTGCACAAAACATTAAAATGTTCTTTGGCTATTTGTGCTATGGTAAACAATGTTTGGATAGTGTAATATAATGCTTGGGTAAAGCGTTAGAGATAAACGCGAAAACTTGAAAGGCATATTATTTAAAACATTATAGGAGGAACACACAATGGCAAGTTTATCATTAAAGAACGTTGGTAAGACATATCCTAACGGATTCGTCGCAGTTAAAAATTTTAATCTTGATATCGCAGATAAGGAATTCATCATTTTCGTAGGACCTTCAGGTTGTGGTAAATCTACAACACTTCGTATGATCGCTGGTTTGGAGGAGATTACATCCGGAGAGCTCTGGATCGGTAATACAATGGTAAATGACGTAGAGCCTAAGGACAGAGATATCGCCATGGTATTCCAGAGTTACGCTCTGTATCCACATATGTCAGTATATGATAACATGGCATTTGGTCTTAAGTTAAGAAAGACTCCAAAGGACAAAGTTGATAAGCTCGTTCACGAGGCAGCTAAGATCCTTGACATCGAGCATCTGTTAGACCGTAAGCCAAAGGCTCTGTCCGGTGGTCAGAGACAGCGTGTGGCAATGGGTCGTGCAATCGTTCGTAATCCTAAGGTATTCCTGATGGATGAGCCACTTTCCAACCTGGATGCAAAGCTTCGTGTACAGATGCGTATAGAGATTTCTAAGCTTCATCAGAGACTTGAGTCTACTATTATTTATGTAACTCATGACCAGACAGAGGCTCTTACACTTGGTACCCGTATCGTAGTTATGAAGGACGGTGTTATGCAGCAGGTTGCTACACCAATCGATCTTTACACAAAGCCATGTAACCTGTTCGTAGCCGGTTTCATTGGTTCTCCACAGATGAACTTCATCGATTGTAAGGTTGTCAGAGATGAAGAGGGCATCAAGCTTGCATTTGGTTCCTATGCAGTTAAGCTTCCGGAGAGCAAGGCAGAGAAGCTTGTTGAGGGTGGATACATAGATAAAGATGTTATCATGGGTATTCGTCCTGAGGATATTAAGGATGAGGAGATCTTCATCAACGCAGGCAGCAGCAATGTACTCGACGCTACTGTTCGTGTATACGAGATGCTCGGTGCCGAAGTATTCCTGTACTTCTCCGTTGAGGGACATGATATTACTGTTCGTGTTAACCCACGTACAACTGCTCGTCCTGGTGATACGATCAAGATCGCTCTTGATACCAGCAAGATCCATATCTTTGATAAGGATACAGAGACAACAATCACAAACTAGTCTGAAATACTCAGAAGGCAGAGACAGCATGGCTGTCAGGATGCCGGATTGGTTATATGATCTGAAAAATGGAGGGCTGTCCATAAGGACAGCCCTCTTTACATTTGTGCAAAATGATGATAAAATATATGGGGTAGCGTCTACGTATTAGAAGAAATAACAATAAATTTATAATAAATCAACAGATAAGACAAATAACGTGGAGGGGTTGTATGATTTCAAATCAGGTATTGCAGACAACGATCGACGGGTTAAAAAACATCACCCGTATTGATATCTGTGTTATGGACACAGAGGGAAAAGCGTTGGCAACGACGATCAACAATGTGGAAGAGTATGAAGAAGCGGTAATGGGATTTGTAGATTCCCCGGCAGATAGTCAGGTGCTGCAGGGATACCAGTTTTTTAAGGTGTTTGATGAACATCAGCTGGAATATGTGATTCTTGCAAAGGGTGACAGTGATGACGTATATATGGTTGGAAAGCTGGCAGCATTCCAGATTCAGAATCTGCTGGTGGCATATAAGGAGCGCTATGACAAGGATAACTTCATTAAGAACCTGCTGTTGGATAACCTGCTTCTGGTGGATATATACAATCGTGCGAAAAAGCTTCACATTGATACTACAGCACGTCGTCTGGTATTCCTGATCGAGACAAAGAATGAGAAGGATACCGGTGCTCTTGAGATTGTAAAGGGGTTGTTCGCAAGCAAGACTAAGGATTTTATCACACAGGTAGATGAGAAAAACATCATTCTTGTGAAGGAAGTTAAGCCAAACGAGACCTATGAGGATATGGATAAGACTGCAAAGGTAATTCTGGATATGCTCAATACAGAGGCGATGACATCAGTTCATGTATCTTACGGTACAATAGTCAATGAGATCAAGGATGTATCCCGTTCCTATAAAGAGGCAAAAATGGCACTGGATGTAGGAAAGATTTTCTACAGCGATAGAAATGTGGTCGCATACAGCAGTTTAGGAATCGGCCGGTTGATCTATCAGCTCCCAATGCCTTTGTGCAAGATGTTTATCAAAGAGATTTTTGGTGACAAATCTCCGGATGAGTTTGATGAAGAAACAATCGCCACGATCAATAAGTTCTTTGAAAATAGTCTGAACGTATCAGAGACATCCAGACAGCTTTATATTCACCGTAATACACTGGTGTATCGTCTGGATAAGCTTCAGAAAAGCACAAATCTTGACCTGAGGGTATTCGAGGATGCGATCACGTTTAAGATCGCATTGATGGTAGTCAAATACATGAAGTATATGGAAACATTTGAATATTAATTCAAGATAAGCGAAAGCCCCAGAAATGGGGCTTTTAAACGATATGCCCCTGTATGGGGTATGCGAGCGGAAATGAGGATGGAAATGACAGGAATAAAAACCTTTGGAAATACTAGCGAAGAGATGGAGACAATGATCCGGATGCAAAATGTGAATCTGGTGTATCCAACCGGAACTGCGGCATTAAAGGACTGTTCTTTGGAGATTACAAAAGGCGAGTTTGTCTTTATAGTGGGAAGCAGCGGATCCGGAAAGTCTACGTTGATCAAGACTCTGTTGGGAGAGCTGGCGATCAGCTCAGGAAGGATTGAGGTGGCAGGAAAGAATCTTGCCAATATAAGCCGGAGGGAATTGCCTTATTTCCGAAGAAGACTGGGTGTTGTATTTCAGGAGTTCCGTTTACTGGATGAGATGAATGTGTTTGAAAATGTGGCATTGGCTCAGAGAGTTATCGGGGTATCCAGCAGGGAAAAACGCCGAAAGAATTCTCTGGCAATGTTAGAGATGGTAGGACTTGCCAAAAAGCTTAAGGCATATCCCAATGAGCTTTCGGGAGGAGAGCAGCAGAGAGTGGCCATTGCCAGAGCGATGGTGAACCGCCCTGCCATTTTGCTTGCGGACGAGCCGACGGGTAATCTGGATCCTGAAAATTCCTGGGAGATCATGAAGCTTTTACAGGATGTCCATGAGCTGGGGACGACAGTGCTGGTAGTAAGTCATAATGAGGATATTGTCAATAAGATGCAGAAGCGCGTGATCACATTACATAAGGGGCAGATCACAAGTGATGCAAGACGGGGGGGATATTTGCAGTGAGTACATTATGGTATGGCCTGAAGCAGGGCATTAAAAGTATTATTCAAAATAAAATATTTTCTCTTGCAGCGATTGGAACTATTACGGCGTGTTTATTTCTGCTTGGAGTATTCTATTCATTATTTACCAATTTTCAACATATGGTGTACAATGCAGAAAGCACTGTAGGCATTATCGTTTTTTTTGATGAAAATGCAACAGATGCACAGATCAGCAGTATTGGTCAGCAGATCAAGGCGCGAAAAGAAGTAGAAAAAGTTGATTTTGTTTCGGCAGAAGAAGCCTGGAAGCGTTTTCAGTCTGAAATTCTGCAAGATCAAAAGGAATTGATGACAGTGTTCGAAAATGACAATCCTTTGGAACATTCTGCATCTTATGAGGTTTATCTGAAGGATGTGACCAAACAGTCAGAAATGGTTTCGTTCATTCAGAGTTTAAGTGGTGTGCGGAAAGTGAACAGTGCACAGGATGCGGCTACCGGATTTGGAAGTTTTAATATGTTGATCGGATATGTATCGGTTTCTATTATTGTACTATTGATCCTGGTTTCTGTATTCCTGATCTATTCTGCAGTAGATATGGGAATTAATGTGAGAAAGGATGAGATTGCGATCATGAAGCTGATCGGGGCGACAGATTTATTTGTTCGTCTGCCCTTTATTGTGGAGGGAATCGCTATGGGCATCATTGGTGCGGCGATACCGTTGGTCGTTTTAAGGGTCATGTATGAAAATGTAGTATCTTTTATCGTGGCGCATTTCTCTGCTCTTTCCGGATGGCTTGCATTTGTAAGTACGGGGCAGGTATTTCAGGTACTTCTTCCTTTGTGCATGGGAATCGGTATAGGTATTGGTGTGCTTGGAAGCACCATGTCGGTCCGGAAACATCTTCATGTATAAATAAGGGGAAAATGAGAGTGGTTTTATAAAGAAAGTCATGCAGAAGAAATGGAGTGAGACGGAATGAGACGCAGATGGAAAGCAGTAGCCGGTGTGTGGCTGGCGGGAGCTGTGCTGACAGGTGCTGCAGGTTTTGTTAAGACAGATCTGCCGGGCCTGAAAACCATGGATAAAGTGTATGCGGCACCTCAGCAAAGTGAGGCGTCATCCTCTGATGGAGACAGTTCTTACGGGGATAATAGCTATCAGGGAAGACTGGATGCAGCGGAAAAGAAAAAACAGGAGCTCCAGGAGGAGCAGAAGGCTTTGGAAAAGAAGCTGGATAATATTCAGCAGTTTGCAGAGGATGTCAACAAATACGTAAAAACGTTAGATATGCAAATGACGAATCTGTTGGATAGCATTGACGAAAATAAAGAGGAAATGAAGGCAATCCGGGAGGAGATCCAGGAGGTTAATGAAGAGTACGAGAAGGCACAGAGTCTGCAACAGGAACAGTACGAGGGGATGAAGGCACATATCAAATATATGTACGAGAATTCGGACAATAATTATCTTGTGTATTTGATGAAATCCCGGAGCCTGGCAGATTTTCTCAGCCGGGAAGAGTATGTGGAAAAGGTAACAAACTATGATAAAGTATTGCTGAGCAGATATCAACAGGTGCTGGATGAGGTGACTCTGGCACAGCAAAAGGCGCAGGAAAAGCAAAAAGAAGTGACGGCAACAAAAAATTCTCTGAAGTACGAGAAAGAAAAGGTGCAGCAGCTTTCCCAGGAAAAGACCCGACAGATTAAAGTTTATCAGGGATTGATCAGTGATAATAAACAAAATGTGGCAAGCTATGCGGCACAGATTGCAGCGCAGGAAAAGGAGATAGAAGGTATTTTACAGCAGAACCGTGATAATATTTCCGCCCGGGAGAAGGATGGGGATACCGTTCAGGTGATGCCAACCACAGGAGAGTATGCATGGCCGCTGCCGGTATCCGGAAGGATCACTTCGACATTTGGTTATCGTAAGGCACCGACTGCAGGAGCCAGCAGTTATCACAAAGGAGTCGATATCGCAGTAAATACAGGCACGAATGTACTGGCATGCAAAGAAGGAAAGGTTGTGACGGCAGCATATTCTTCTTCGGCAGGAAATTATGTGGCTGTTTACCATGGCGGTGGTATTTATTCATACTACATGCATTGCTCCCAGTTGAAAGTATCTGTTGGAGATCATGTTGAGAAGGGACAGGTGATTGCCAGATCCGGCTCCACCGGCATTTCCACAGGACCGCATTTGCACTTTGCAATGTATAAGTCAGGAAATTATGTAAATCCGATGTATTATGTGAAGCAGCCATAAGATAAACAAAAGATACCTGCAGCATTTCGCAGCGCTGCAGGTATTTTAATTTATAGGCGGAAGATGGTATATTATGAGGCAGAGAAAAGAAAGGTGTGATCGAATGAAGGACAAAAAATTTTGGCAGGGATTTCTCGGAGGAGCATTGTCTGTACTTGCCTGTGTTCTGTTAGGATGTGTGTTATTGACGGCGACAGGAAAGGTGAATCTGACAATGGTGTTACAGGGAGATTCCCATAGCATTCTCAACAGCAGCCTGCAGAAGAAGATGGCAGAGATTCAGTCTTATGTGAATCAGTTTTTTCTGGATGATATTGACCAGGATAAAATGCAGGATGCGATCTGTAAGGGGATGGTAAACGGTTTGGGGGATACATATGCCGCTTACTATAATGAAGACGAATATCAGGACATGAAGGAAAAGACCTCCGGAAATTACTGTGGTATTGGTGCAGTTGTCAGTCAGAGTGCTACAGATGGAGCGATCAATATTGTGCAGACGATCAAAGGAGGACCGGCGGAGAAGGCTGGTTTAAAGTCGGGGGATATTATCGTAGAGGTAGATGGCAATTCCACGCAGGGGATGGACCTCACGGCCCTGATCAGCAGAACGAAGGGAGATGCCGGAACAAAAGTAAAGATTGTTGTATTGCGTCAGGGACATCAGAAAAAATACACCATCACACGAAGGGAAATTCATTCTCAGACTGTCGAATCGAAAATGCTGGATGACAAGATTGGTTATATTGCCGTGAGTTCCTTTGAAGAAGTGACAAAGCAGCAGTTCCGTGATGCGCTGGAAAAATTGGAAAAGGAAGGGGAAAGATCACTGATCATTGATCTTAGAAATAATGGAGGAGGCCTTCTGAGTACAGCCGTAGATATGCTGGACCGGCTCTTGCCGAAGGGGACTCTGGTTTATACCATGGATAAGAAAGGCAAGAAAGAGGTTTACAGCTCTACAGACAAGGAACACTTCGACAAACCGGTTGCTATTCTGGTGAATGAAAATTCAGCCAGTGCTCCCGAAGTGTTTTCCGGAGCGATGCAGGATTATAAAAAAGCAGTCCTTGTGGGTACTACAACATTTGGAAAAGGCATTGTGCAAACGGTTTTTGATCTGCCGGATGGCACGGCACTGAAACTGACCACCTCCAAATATTATACGCCAAAGGGGAGGAATATTCATGGCACAGGGCTTGATCCGGATATTCCGGTGCAGTTGAATGATACAACATATACCCAGAAAAAGAGTGGTCTGACCATTGATAATCAATTAGAAGGCGCGGTTGAATATTTAATGAAGAAATGATACTATTAAGCTGTAAAGAAATGGGGAAAGTTCTCCGATATAAAATACAAAAAATATAGGAGGGATCAAGACATGAACCAAAGAATAAGAAAATGCAGCATATCATGGTTGTTAGTTCTGTCCATGGTACTGGGTCTTTTTGGAGGAGAATTTGCGAGTCCGCAAAAGGTTAAGGCGGATGGGGAAGCTACGATTGAATTTGGGACCGCAGATATTTCTACCGCAGGATATTATACATATCCGAATCTGAAAGTGTCGATACCGAGTGGAAAGAGGGAGATACATAATCTCACGGTCACGGCTGACAGTGGATATATCAGAGTGACAGGTACGACCATTAAGGATAATAATGATGAAAAAGTAACAGGTAAAGGTATTCTTACGGAGGAGAGTCTGGACGAGAAGTATGGTGCCAACGGAGGTCTTAGTGAGGGTAGTGGTAAAGAGGATCTTTCTACGGACAGCACCTCCCGTTATGAATCTATTACATTTGATTTTGATGGCGAGGGATATAGTGCAGCCGGTGCATCGGTCAGCGACGTTCAGAAGTATCTGAGAACATTACAGTTTAGTACAAGCAACGATGGAAACCAGACGATTACGATCACGGCAACCACATTGTCAAATATTGATCTGAAAACGACCATCAATGGAAAAGAAGTACAGTTGTACTATTATAATGGACATTTTTATGGATATGTGCCATTCAAAAATGTTTATGCAGACAGCAGTTGGAATGATGCTTATGAGGAAGCAAAAAGTGCCAAATTTATGGGGATTTCCGGCTATCTTGCTACATTGACAACGCGTGGTGAGGATCGTTTCCTGTATTCTACGTTCCCGATAACATGGTTTCCAAATCATGCCTTAGAGGGATGGATCGGATGTACGAGAATGTCTCTGAAGGATGTTGAGGCAGGAAAAGCAGGAGAAAAATTGCCGACGTTCAATGAGGAAAACCGTTCTTTATTTGAATGGCGCTGGGTAACCGGTCCTGAGGCCGGAACTGCTTTTGGAAAGCAGACGACTGCGTGCGGTTATCAAGATCCTACGACGGGACAGTATTCTTATGATGGTGGATTTGAAACCTATGATGGATATTTCTCAAACTGGGGTATTGAAGGAAATATTGAGCCAAATGGTGGTGTAACAACCGGTGATGAGGGCTTTGGTTACTATGGCCATTATGCATATGGTCGTTGGAATGACTATCCAAACAACGGATCCGTTGGTGGATACTATATCGAATTCGGTGGGATGAAGGGAGATGACCAGACGATCAAGGATAATCTGGAAAATGAGGTTATCGTGTCCGGCAAAGTCACGGAAAATGATGTAGTTAATCCGGATGTACAGACGAAAAAGAAGTTGGAAGGTAAGATTTCTCTGAAGCTCGGCGATGAAGAGGAAGGCGTTGTTCCGGATGCAAAATTATATGTAAATATTGATGAATTAACTCCGGATAATGTGAAGGAAGGCATAGACTATACATATAAGTGGTATTTACAGGATAAGGATACCGGTGTATGGAATGAAATTCCATATAAAAGCAGTAGTTCCCTGACTCTTACGGAAGATATGATCGACCATCAGATCAAGGTGGAGCTGCGGGGAATCGGCGATTATGAGGGAAGTGTTATCAGCACAGAATTTAATGCATCTCATGATAAGGTGCCTATTACAGGCAACCCGGTCATTAAAAAGAAAAATGAAGACGATACTTTAGAACCGGGAACCATTCTGGAAGCAAATGTGGATGAGTTGATCGACTCGGATGATCCTAATATTGGAGATAAATTAAAGGATCAGCTTCATTACACATGGGTTGCAAAGGATCCTGAAACCGGAGAAGAGAAAGAGATTGGCTCAGACTCACCAAATTATGTTATTAAGGATGAGGATCAGGGAAAAGATATTTATGTTACGGTAAAGGCAAAGGATGATTCAGAGGATTACACCGGAGAATCCAAATCGCAGGAGGCATTTTCGATTCCGTCTGCACCTGCAACGCCGACACCGACCCCGACATTAACTACGATTATGGGAAAACCGTCTATCGTAAACAATGACAAAGATACAGACGGAAATACTGTAAATGAAGCAGGAACGGTTCTGACTGCAGATGTAGATGCAATTACACCGGCAACAGCGAGAGACAGCCTGAAATATCAGTGGTATATCGTGGATGAAAATGGAGATACCACTGCAATTGATGGTGCAACCGATAAAACATTTACACTGACAGATAAGGAATTAAACAAAAAGCTGACAGTGGCTGTGACTGCAGAGGAAAGTAAAGGATATCAGGGAACGCAGTTTGCAGATCCATATGATACAACACAGCAGAAGAAAGAGATTCAGGGAACGGTCAGCATTGTTAATGAGACAAAGCAGAAGGATGCGGATGGAAACGAATATGAAGTAAAACGTGAGGGAGTCATTCTTACAGCAGATATCTCCGGAATCACACCGAAAGATTCGCAGGATAATCTGACCTACCAGTGGGGGACGGTAGATGAGGATGGAAATTTCACACCGATCGAGGGTGCTACAGACCGCAGTTATGAGCTGACGACAGACGATATTGATAAAAAGCTTGTTGTAAAAGCTACAGGCAATGGTCAGTACAAGGGAACGATCAGTTCTGATACTTATGCTACAACACGTACGGATTCTGATATAAAGACAGAGGATAAAGATGGTAAGAGATTGATCGTTGTATCCCCAATTATGAAGGACACATATTATGCGATCGTGGATGCCAGTGGTGACGGAAAGCCGCTGTTGGATATTCCGACTGTTGATGAAAATAATATCACACAGGTTCCATCTAAAGTTGTCGATGGCGAGGCGGGTTATTATAAACCTTCATTGCCGGGTGGTAAGCTGATCTTTACCGTTGATAAGAATAAGCAGTACGTCATCTATGCCAAAAAAGAAACGACAACGGATATCGTAATCGTTGCCCCGGACATTGATGCAAAGATCAAAGATGGTTCTTATGATGATAAAGGCACTTTGGATAAAAATACGGATGATACCATTTCTATTGAGGTAAATCCGGCAGATCCTGATTTTCAGTATGCAATTCTTCAGAAGAAGGATGGAAAATATTACGACATGGGACTTACCTATGATCCATCCACGGGAGAATATAAATACAACAAAGACAGCAGTAATCCTTGGACAGACGGAGATGAGGGAAAAGTAATATTCTCGAATCTTCCGGCAGACGGAACTTATAAAGTAGTAGCCGTTGCAAAGGGAGCAACCTTAGATGATGGAATCTTAAAGGGATTGGAGCCAAAACAGATCAAGGGAGGTTCCGCAGACATTATTTCTGTGCCAAAGGGTGTAGTGAATACCTCTCCTTCCCCTGATGTGCAGCCAACAGGAAATCCGGATGCAGGAAAATCACCTGCGCCAAGTGTAAGTCCGGCGGTTACCCCTTCTGCAAACCCTGGCAGTGGATTGACACCGGATCAGGTTAGCAGAGTGGATCAATTTGTTGAGGATCATGGAAAGGATCCGTCCGGAGATATCATTAAGAAGGTCGATGATCTCACAAAAGACATTATTTCTTCCGGCGAGAAGGAATGGAATAATCTGTCATCTGCAGAGCAGGATGAGGTCAACAGACGTTTGAAGGAAGGTGGATGTCCATATACCTATCCACAGCTTCTGGAAATGGCAAACGCATACAAGATTCCTGGATTCAAGCTTCACAAAGTAATGAAAAAAGGAACAAAATCTAAACTGAAGCTCATGAAGTGTAAGGGCGCAACCATTATTGTAACATCAACTAACAGCAAAATTGCTACGGTAAATAAGAAGGGTGTTATCAAGGCAAAGAAAAAGGGAAGAGCTACACTTACTATTACGGCGGTAAAAGGAAAGTACAGCAATCGTCTGGTGATCAATATAGAGGTTCGGAAAAAATTTAAGAACGCAAAGGAGTTGAAGAAGTTCAAATCCAAGCGAATTAAGACTCCGACGATTTTGATCGCTAAAAAGAGAAAGATCAAGAAGTCTACTAAGATTAAGATTTACGGTTTGGAAAAGAATGCAAAGGTGAAGTTTGTATCATATAACAAGAAGGCACTGCCGATAAATAAAAAAGGACGTTACACTGCAAAAAAGAAGGGAAAATCCCTGATGCGGGTTACCGTAAAACAGAATGGTAAAAAGTATCTTCTGTATTTGTATGTAACGGCTTTCAAATAAAAGTGCATAGCGTTTCTGACTAACATCAGAAAAGAAAATAACAAGCGTCGTACGAAAGGTGCGGCGCTTGTTGACGTTTTAGAGAAAGCCGGCTTCGTTCGGTTTTCAAGACAAGCTCCAACAGAGAATGATAATTTTTTGATAATTCCTATTGACAAAGTATGAAAAGGGGTGCAATATATCCCTAGTAAATCGATAGAGATTACAGAGATTGGAGAAAACAAATGACAGAGTATGGATTTAACACAATGCTTTTGCACGGTGTACCACAGGAGGATCCTTACGGAGCCACCCATACAC
>JBNMJP010000012.1:0-21628 GCA_050873905.1 Jutongia sp.
CTCTGCCATCCCCGGATCACACCCGTATAAACTCTTCTCCGGGTCTTTGCCGAAGAAACCGCCCCCCGTTTGACACCACGGATCAAACGGGCACCGTCCCGAATCTCTTCCTTCGTACCGCTCTCCCGGTCAAATCGTGCCTTCTCCAACTGGCGATAATACTTTTCAATCAATCCATCCTCCATGCCTTTCGGATAAATCTGTCCCAAAAGCCGGATATATTCCTGATCCGTCATCTGTCCCGGTCTGCCATAACCACAGCAATGAAGCATCTGCTCCAGCTGGCGGTTCATCTCCAGTAAATATGCACCTGCTCCATGACATTTTTTCAGGCGGCGTTTTCTACGAAGCCGCTGGCTGTACCAGAGCAGCCAGATTATAAACAGTCCTGTTGCTGTGATCGCTATTTTTATCAAAACACCTCTAAGCTCTGGAGAAATCGTACTTGGATCCTTTGTCTGATCCGCCCCGACGTTTCCATCCGAAGTATCATCATTTCCGTTTCCATTTTGTGAAAGATCACCGGAATCATCCGGAAGTGTTGTCTCCTCCGGCTTGTCCGTTTCCTCTGTCTCCTCCGGCTCTGCAGTATCGGAAGCGGCTTTATCTTTACTTTCCGGATCATTTTCCAGAAATGCATCATCGCCGTAATCTGACTGATCTTTCTGGTTTAACGTTGGATCCGGATTGTTTTCCAAACCATTGGAAGCCGGATCGGTATTGCCTTCTGCTCCCGGCGTCAGATCTGCCACGATCCAGCCTGTGTTTAAACTATAAACCTCAGTCCATGCATGTGCCTCCATATCCGGCACCTTTGCCGTGTAGGTTCCATCCCCATTGTCCACAAAATCGGACACCGGTACACGATACCCGGATGCATAGCGTGCCGGCACACCCATGGCACGAAGCAGCACCGCGCCCGCTGTGGCATAATGTTCACAGTATCCCTTTTTCTGTACAAAAAGGAAATTTTCCACATAATCTGTTCCAAATTCCTTCATCTTCAGCTGCTTGCTGTATTCTGTATGGTCACTAAGATAACTTCGAAGATCATCAATGATCTCATTAGCGGAAGAGGTATAAACAGACTCCGCAGTACTACTTGTCAAAGTAACACGATTGTTCTTCAAAAGCTTCTTTGCAAGCCCTTTGGTTCTGGAAAGTCCCGTCCGCGGAAGTTGCAGATCTTCATTCATAATGTACTGGTAATATTTCCCCAGATTCTGATCTGAAACCTGTACATAACTGTCAGCATCTGCAGATAACAGATTCTCTCCATCATCTGCAGATACTTTTTTCATTTTGTAGGATCCGTTTCCCATGGTATAAAAAATCATATCATCGCTGCCAAGCAGACCATCAGAATCTCCTTTTTTATCCTGTACATAATAAGGAGTATATCCTTTCTGAAGCAGATCCGCATTCTTCAGCATATTGGAGATGTCCCTATCGGTTTTCTGTATGGTTACCTCATAGCTCTTTACATCATCACTCCGCCGAAATCCCCTGTCATGATCCAGCATCAGAGTTCCCATGGAATTACTGCTCAATTTGGAAAAATACGGAAAATAAGCAAATGTCGTATTATTGTCCTTTGCATATTTTATTTTCATCGTAGCTGAGTTTTTCTTTCCAAGCTTTTCGGAATTTTCTAATACTTCATCGATACTTTGGTCACTCTTCTCGACAACCGCATAGACCTGATATACCGTATAATCCTGTGTAAAAAGCTGATAGCACTTCTCGGAATCGAAAAGACTGTCAAGCTTATCCCTGGATGGATTACTCCATTTACCATTTTCGTATTTTGTGCCAATAAATCCTCGCAGATAAATGTCTTCACTTGGTTTCTCATCCACCGTAATGGTCAGTACCGTTTTCCCTGTAAAATTCGGAGAAGCGTTCGTCATGATCCCCGGCTGCTCAAGCCCCAACAGATCCTGCAGCTTCTGGACCAGCTTGACACCTACGTCCGTAATTTCACTTTCCACCCTATGTTGTGCCTTTAACAGCTTATCCTCCCCCTGCAGAGCCTTATCCTTTGTCTCCAGGGAAATCCGGGCTCCCACACCCAAAATGGCCAGTATGCACACAAGCATCACCGGATAAAACAACCAGTGGCGTACCTCCGCCACACTGATCTGGCGAAAATACCTGGAACCACCCTTATGATGGTTCTCTCCACACATCTGTACTCCCAGAATACCGGCGATCAACAGGATCATAGCCGGAATCGTCGGCGCCTTCCCCAAAAGCAGTCCCGCTGCAACAAACAACACCGGAGGCAGCGTCCCCAAAAACATTCCATGGCGGTGTACAAATGCTCTGGACATCAACAATCCCGCCAACAGTTCCAGATCCAGCAAAAGCCATGTTCCACTGGCTCCGTGACGATGTGCTGCATAGGCATTAAATGTCCCTTTCACCTGATAGTAATACACATTCTGACGATACGCTACCGCATCCCGCAAAGTCACAAAATCCTTCTGCAAATGTCCCATATACCGGATAGACAAAATTCCCCATACAATCAATGTGAGCACTAACAGGAAATCCGCTGCCGGATATTTGATCACCGGAATTTTCAAACGACGTTTCATCCGGAATTCTATTCTCCGAAATGGTGCCGCTGCCAGAAAAGAAAACCATAGAGATGCTGCCGCCAGTGCCACCGCAAATTTATATAAACTTCCTGCTTTTAAAAATATAGAATATGCACAGAGATGCATTCCAAAAAGCAGCATGAAAAGACATATTCCCTGCATAATAAACGGTTTTCTTTTCCCCTTCATTGTCCATTCCTTTCTCAGCCCGCTATACGACAAGCTCCTTCGCTCCCAGCTGGCGTTCAATATCCGAAACATCACCACTGTAACGACCTTCCACCTCACCGTTTCTCTTTAGTGTCAGTTCCGTGGTCAACTCCAGACAGGTAACTCCCGGTGTCTCGTGATATTTCTGTCGATACAGCTCCTGCAGATCTTTTTTGTCATGATATACTGAAAGCTGTCCCAGCTGAAACAGCATCTCAAATATATTTTCCTCATTTTCGATTCGATATCTACAAATATCATTGGTCCGGGTATCAAACCAGATCACATGATGGCGACACCCTTCTACAACCATAGAATGACTGACCGATGCCAATATCTGCAAATAACTGTCTCTTCTGGTTTCGTCCTTTCTATAATGCCCCGCCGGTTGATAAAGATCCAGATAAAAGTCCACCGGACATCCCAGCGGCATCGATTGCTCTCTCACCATCATTTCCCCTGTCTTTGCCGACAGCTTCCAGTGAATGCTCCTCAGTTTGTCTCCCGGCTGATAGTCCCGGATCTGGAACACCTCCGACGGATCATCTCCTCCGCGTTCTTTGGAATGTTCCTCGCTCTCCCCTGCAAAATCGCGGCTCTGACGACTTACCATCACCGGCACCTC
Organism: Jutongia sp.; assembly: GCA_050873905.1. Classification (GTDB taxonomy): domain Bacteria; phylum Bacillota; class Clostridia; order Lachnospirales; family Lachnospiraceae; genus Jutongia. The sequence continues at coordinate 3,439 of JBNMJP010000012.1, forward strand.
ACTGATCCTCGGCAACACCAGCATCGTCTCCGGCTCCAATGCCTTCCAATATTTCGCAGACAAAGGCAGTGCCATCAATCCCAAAAAATCATAGCACCAGACCTTTGCAATCTCCATCCGGATATTTCCCACGCATCTGGTCTGATACTCCGCCTTAATCTTCGATGTTTTACGACTTCCTGCCAAAGATGTATAAAACCATGTTTTCTCGGTCTTCTGTCCCATAGGCAGCTTTCCTTTGACCAGCACAGCCACTTTGCCGCCAACGGGGAAGCCCCCCGTAGTCACATGCAGCAATACCGGCGTCTTCTGTCCCTGTTCCACTACCGGAATGGGCAGTTCCATACGAATGGTCATATGACGCACTGTCGGGATCAATGTCAGCAGCAAAAAAACAGGAAGGGCAAGTTCCACATAAAACAGCATCAAAAAGCTGGTGCTTCCATAAAGTACAGCGGTATATATCGTTGCTGCGATCACGATCAAATAAGTGATTAATCTTTTCACGTTAATAACCTGACCTTTCTTTCATCGGAAGGGATTCCGCCATAACGGTTCATCCGATATCAGACTTTTGATTCTGCGCCACTACTTTCTTACTTTTGGCTTACGAACACTTTCCATAATCTGCTCCAGAACGGTATCCGCAGTGACATGGCCCACCCGCGCCTTGGAATTTAGCACCAGACGATGTCCTGCTACCGCCGGAAACACCTCTGTCACGTCATTCGGCACAACAAAGTCGCGGCCGGATAAAAAAGCGGCTGCTTTTGCCATTTTGGCCAATGCGATGGTTCCACGGGGACTCATACCAAGTTCCACAAGGGAATGTTCTCTCGTCGCCCTTGCCAGCGCAACAATATATGCATAAATTTCATCATGAAGAAAAACATTCTCCACCTCAGCCTGTATCATGGTCAGCTCCTGTGCCGGGATCACTCCCTGTACATCACTTAACTGTATCCCGTTACTTCTTCCCTTGGCAATGGCAATCTCGTTCTCCGCATCCGGATATCCCATGGTCATACAGATCATAAAACGGTCCAGCTGGGATTCCGGCAAAAGCTGCGTTCCGACACTTCCCACCGGATTCTCTGTGGCAATCACCACAAAAGGCTCCGGCACACGTCTTGTCACACCATCCACAGTGACATTGCCCTCTTCCATAACCTCCAACAGTGCCGACTGTGTCTTTGGAGAGGTCCGGTTGATCTCATCCGCCAGAAACAGATTACACATAATCGCTCCCGGCTGATAAACGAATGCCCCCTGCGCCTTATCGTACATGGAAAATCCCAGAATGTCTGCCGGCAGCACATCCGGTGTAAACTGCATACGGTGGCTGTCCATCTCCATCGCTCCCGCAAATGCCATAGCAAGGGTTGTCTTACCGACACCCGGAATATCGTCGATCAGGATATGCCCCCCTGCCAGAATCGCAGACATGGCAAGCTTGACACATTCATCCTTACCGATCACTACCTTTTTTACCTCATTCATCACTGCATATGCTTCCTGAAAATATCTCTCGTCCATTGATCTAACACCAAACCTTTCTCCATTTTTCATTTATCAAACTCCAGCCCCCGTATCAATAATCCCGAACATCACACCCTGTCCAAAAAGCTCCAGGCGGGGCTGTCTGCGCACCCTGGCAATTCCGGTTTCCTCCAGCATCTGCGTAGAGCTTAACAAGCCAAAGCATCTGGGAATCTCCAATTCTGCGTTTCTGCGGCTGCTGTCCACCTGCGTTCCCTCCAGATACACAACCGCAAATCGGGAGCTTGCCAGCTGATAACACTCTGTTTCATACTGCTCCGGTACCAGTTCCGGCTGGTTTCCGTACTCCACAATATAGTCCTCATACTCTTCCGAATAAATTTTGTCCTGACAATCCAACACATCCCCTCCCGGATCAAACTGATGCCACGGATTGCTCCATTGCCATCTGCTTTTGACTCTTGCATCATTATATTATGCAAAAGCTTCCTATCCGGTGAATACTCTTGCTTAATCCGGACGTTGTGTCAGTAATGTTGCTTCACCGCTCTCTCTCATCTCAATCTTTGGTGATCCGTGATGCTCAATATAATCTTCGGTAATAGTCACTCTTCCAATGAGATCATCCTTCGGAATCTCATACATGATATCCAGCATAAACTCCTCGATGATTGCCCGAAGTGCTCTGGCGCCAGTCTTTTTCTCTGCTGCTTTTTTTGCAATGGCTTTTACTGCCTCCGGATCAAACTGCAGATCTACCTCGTCCAGCAGAAGAAGCTTCTGATACTGCTTGAGGATTGCATTTTTCGGCTCTGTCATCACTCTTGCCAGCATCTCCTCTGTCATTGCCTGCAACGAAAAGATCACCGGCAGACGCCCCAGAAACTCCGGAATCATACCAAACTCTCTGAGATCCTCTACGGTCACCTTAGACAAAATGTTCTCATCCTTGTCATAGGCATCCGAAAGCTCTGCCTGAAAACCGATGGACGCCTGACTCGTAAGACGTTTTTTGATGATCTTGTCAAGCTCCGGAAATGCTCCACCACAGATAAACAGAATATTTCTGGTATCGATCGTGGTCATTGGCACCATGGCATTTTTGTTGGTCGCCCCCACCGGCACCTCCACCTCACTGCCCTCCAAAAGCTTTAACATTCCCTGCTGCACGGATTCACCGCTGACATCACGGCTGTTGGTATTACGCTTTTTGGCAATCTTGTCAATCTCATCAATAAAGATAATCCCCTGCTGCGCCTTCTCCACATCATTGTCCGCTGCTGCCAGAAGCTTTGACAATACACTCTCCACATCATCACCAATATAGCCCGCCTCCGTGAGACTGGTAGCATCCGTGATTGCCAAAGGCACCTGCAGGATTCTCGCCAAAGTTTTCACAAGATAGGTCTTACCACAACCGGTAGGTCCCACCATCAGAATATTGGACTTCTCAATCTCGATCTCGTCCATGGTGTCAGTCAGAACACGCTTATAGTGATTGTAAACTGCTACAGACATTACCTTTTTGGCATAATCCTGTCCGATCACATACTCGTCCAGATGCTGTTTAATAATATGCGGTGCCGGAAGATGACGAATATCTATGATACCTTTCGTATCTCCGTTTTCTCCCTCCCCGGCTTCTGCCTTTGGTTCTTCCTTCTTCTTTTTTAATTTCTGATTCTGTGGAATATCCTCAAATCCGTTTGGGCCACCGGTAAACATGTCCATATACGGCGGCATGCCACCCATCATCCCCGGAAATCCACCCATATTTCCCATGGAATCGAATGTTTTTTGCATACAATCTGCACAGATGCAGATATTATTCGGAATATGGATCATCTTACCGGCTTTACTCTCCGGTCGTCTGCAAAGATAGCAGACCTGCTCATATTCCGAGTTGTCATTCTGGTTATTTTTATCCTCTGCCATGTTAATCTCCATTTCTGTTATTTATCAAAATCATAAAAACTTCTTCCAAAGCTTTCCCTCGTTTTCTTTCGATTCTTTTTCATTTTTCTTGCACTGATGCTGCTGCCACCGTCAGACATCTTTGCTCCGGTTGTACGACGACTGCTGGTATAATCTGCCCCGCGGCGTCTGCGTCCCTTGCGCTTGCTTGCCGAAAAAGAACGACGGCTGTTTAAGGACATGCCCCCGGAAGACCGACGGCTTCTCGTACGGCTTCTGCGTTTGCGGCGGGAATTCATCCGGTAATTAAGTACCAGCAGAACGATCAGAAGGATCACAAGCGCTGCCACGATCACCAAAACCACTCTGTCCCTGAAAAAAGACACCATATTATAAAAACTGTACTTAATTCCGGACAGCTTCTGCAGGATGACTGCATGCCTTTTATTATTGGTCTTGATCTGCTTGATCTCGGAATCCACGATCCGGCGGGATGCTTCATCCAGATGTGACGCTGATTTGGAACTGTCATAAATGATATCCGTAGAACCCACCATACGCCCATCGTATGTGTATTTCACAGTTCCGATCACATTCTCGCCATCTTGCAGCTTCACTGAATTGTCATACTGGATCTCCTGCTTTGCCTTCTTGAGTCCGACCCCCTTGGGAAGGATCACCGCAGACTCTGCCGACAAGCGAAGAGGGGACTGATCTGCATTGAAATAACTGTCAAAGGTATTGAACAGATTCTCATTGACATTGCTGTTCTCGCCATTCACTGCGTGCTTGGAAAACTTCTCAAACGCAAAATCCAGAATCTTCGCGGTATCTGTATACTCATTTGGCTCTCCCTGTTTCGGGCTGTTGCCCTTCATAATAACTGACACCAGCTGCATGCCATCCTTCTCCGCAAAAGTAACCAGCGTAGAATGTGCCATGGAAGTATAACCTGTCTTGCCACCGACCACATAGTCCTTCTCATAACGGCTGCCAGTCTCATAACCATTAATCATCTGATGATGGTTCAGAAGCTGTCCACCGAGGATTTCGCTGGCCTTTCTCTTGTTCGTAGACTTCACCTTATAAGTCCTGGTACCACAGATCTTCTGGAAAGAAGGATTCTTCCATGCCTCTCGGGCAATACATGCCATATCATAAGCAGAAGTATAATGATCATCATTGTGAAGTCCGTTGGGATTCATAAAATGAGTGTCCTTCAGCCCAAGCTGCGCCACACGCTCATTCATCATATCCACAAACTTTTCCACTGAGCCCGCCACATGATCAGCTGCCACCAGACACATTTCATTTGCCGACTGGAGCATGATACCGTAAAGCACCTGCTCGATCGTAAACTTCTCCCCAGGTACACAATACATAGAAGAGCTTCCCGTCTCAATACCGTGGGCTTCTGCCTCCGTAAAGGTTACCACATCACTCGGAGAACTGTTCTCCAGAGTCAGAAGGGATGTCATGATCTTTGTGATACTCGCCGGATAGTGCTTTTTGTGAATATTCTTGGAGTAAAGCACTGTTCCTGTGGAAAGCTCCATGACGATCGCTGACGCACTGCTGAGACTCCCCTTGTCCGGTCCCTTTGGCCATTTGGCTGCCGCCTGTGCCGTTGAACCGCAGATACTCCCCACCATGATAATTCCCGCCATCAAAGCGGCAAAGATTCTCTTTCTTTTCATCATAAACCTCGTTTCATATAATCTTCATCTCTGTGCCAGATGCACAGCCTGATAACAGTCTGTTTCATAATGTGCTGTCACATAAGCACACTTAAATACAAGTATAATATTATTTGCATGAAAACGCAACTTATGTTATACTTATCGCTGATATAAATTGTTTCCTTAGTTAAATGGATATAACGGCCCCCTCCTAAGGGGCAGTTGAGGGTTCGATTCCCCCAGGAAACGCTAAAAAAGAGTGCAGGCGAGATTTCACCTGCACTCTTCTTTCATTATTCCGTTATTTTCCAATGTCCACTATATCCGCTTCCCACATATTGAATATTTCCTTTTTCTTTAATATGGCGTTTTATAGTCCTTGAACTGACACCTGCCGTTTTTGCAATTTCATCTGTGCTAATTTTATTGTTTTTTTTGATTAACTCAACAATCAGATCATCTATATTATCTTGAGTGACATCTTGAGTGACATCTTGAGTGACATCTTGAGTGACACTCTCAGTAAATTCATAATTCAAATTAGGCATAATAACCGTAAATTGATATCGATCCGACCTAAAAGATGGTTTCTTACTTTCATTATAGTTCTTTTGAAATTCATACCCACTTAAAATTTTCCCAAAACCACTGCCCTTTCTTTCCATATATCCAAGCCTGTTAAACACATCTGCAAGAATCGGATTTCTTCGTGTAGAGGGAACTGTAAGAGGATCTCTTTCCTGAATTACAGATCCATCAGGCATTCCTCCCGGAGAATAAATTTCCATTCTATCATCATAGATATCTATATGCACTTCACTTCCATTCACAAGATAATCTCTGTGTGCCAGAGCATTGACCAGCGCCTCATGATAACTACGTTCTACATATTCCGGCATTTCTTCTCTGGAATTTGCAGTTTTTCTCCACATCATCTTCGCATTGCGTTTAATAAAAGCTTCTCCGTTATCAATAAGAGAAATAACACTTCCTTCATATTCTGCATCATCCAATGCATCAATTGTGCCACCACTTTTATTTAATCCATTCCATCTCGTACAGAAAAGTCTTGACCATCGAACCGGACTCTCATCTGCAATTAACGCCCCGGCATTTGTTAAATATCCCTGATCATTCATAAGTCCAAACGACACAAGATCCTTATCATCAAAACTGTTCCCCGTCCATTTTTTGTATCTTTCCCGCAGCTTTGAGAACGCATAATCTTCCATCTTATAGGTGGATATCTGAGAATCATACGAAGTATTTTTTCCTCGAAGAACAAGTCTCTTTAACTCTGTAGAAGATGCCTTAACACTTTCATTCCCCATACGTACATACGCTTCCAACACACCATCTGCCGAATAATAATATGGCGTTTCCTCCCCTTTGAAAACTTCCAGTATTACAAGTATTTTTTCATCCTCTTTATAAAAATGAAGCTTAAACTCCGGAACAGGATCCAGTCTGCTCTTTATACTCTCACTAATCTTTTCCGCATCCCCTTCCGGATCCTCCAGCCCCACTACTTCTCCATTATTGGAAATTCCAAAAATCAACGAACCACCAAAAGTATTTGCAAATGCACTTACACTTTTACACCAGCTTTTTGGCTTTTTCTCTTCAAGAAACTGCTTTTTATCATATTCCGTTGCTTCACCAATTAAATCCTTTATTTCCATATCTTCTCACTTTCATTTAAAAATTGAAACACCTTGTTCTTAAAGTACATACTCTATTATTATTCACATAATTCATTAATTTATGGATACTATTTATATCATTGTACCATCTTCTCCACAAAATAATAGATGGTATTTTTACCAATTTAACAATTATGTATGCTGTTTTTTCACAAATTCATTATACAGGAAGCTTCTTTTTACAGTATTTCATCAGCGTCCGTTCCACCTCCTCCAACCGGTTTGTACCTCCCTGCAATATCCCTTTCGCTTCTTACATCAAATGGTTATATTACTTTCTCTATCTTATCCCCAGCAGTTCCAACATCCCCTGTCCTGCTGCCGCCCCCGGCGCAGCCTGAAAGACATTGATAAAACGGCTGTCACTGCTCCGGTTCCGAAATGCCGGATAAAGGAATCCACATTCCGGCTCTCCCGGCTCGTAATCCTCCTCCAGTGGACAGACCACCCCCACCAGAAAATCGTAAACCTCCTCGGACTCCCACTGGCTGGCACCATCCGTGCCCTTCCGCGGAATGTCGTAACCACCGTAAAACACATACACGGCACATCCACCGCTTTTATGGAAATATTTCCCCGCCTCCTCGTAAAGCATTTCCAGCAGGGCATCATTTTTCAGTTCACTCTGATTTAATGACAGGAGCAGCTTACGCATACTGTCATCCGTCACATCCTGCCTACGGTACGGATATTCCTTTAGCTGTACATTCGTCTCTGCAAAAGGCACCGCCTTGGCAAGCTTTATATTTTTGTCCCGTTCGGACGAGGTCAAATTCAGAAAATGCTGGTTAAAGGTGCCATCGATATAGCCCTCCTCGTCCAGATAGGCTCCTGCAATACGGGCAAAGCAGTTTCTTTTGACCGTCATACGTCTTGTCAGCTCCAACATATCCTCCCGGTTTATTGTCCCCATGGTTTGATCCTCCGTTTCCTTATATGAGCATTTTATCATAATTTTCAAAAAACTGAAATTTCAATCGTAAAATAATGAAGGAAAGATTGCTTTATACCATTGAGCATGGTAAATTGTTAGTCAGAAAGGATGGTATGTTTTATGGAAATGACAAATATAAAAAATATTATTTTCGATATCGGCGGTGTCCTTCTGGAATACCGCTGGGCAGATATGCTGATGGACCACGGGCTTTCCAGAGAAGATGCCCTCACGGTGGGGAATACGATGTTCAACGATCCTCTGTGGTCCGGCATGGATCTTGCTGCTGCCGGAGAGGAGCAGTCCATTATCGAAGCATACCGTGAGAAATACCCGGCATACGGTGATACGATTGCCTGGTTCATTAACCACTGTGAATATATGCATGTTCCGAGAGAAGATGTCTGGACGCGGGTACATACTCTGAAGGAGCTGGGATATCCTCTTTATCTGCTGTCCAATTATCCGGAGACCATGTTCCACAAGCATACCGACGATGCTCCGTTCCGGCAGGACATGTCCGGCGGCGTGATCTCCTACGAGATCAAAAAGCTCAAACCATATCCTGAGATCTATCAGCATCTTGTACAGAAATATCATCTGGTTCCAGAGGAATGTCTTTTCTTTGATGACCGTCCCGAGAATACCGAAGGTGCCAGAAAACAGGGCATCCATGCCATCACTGTCACTTCCCGCGAGTTTCTGGTAGAAGAATTGGACAAAATAATAGCAGCAACGAACTAATCCTCATTGCTGCTATTATTCTAATCTGCCGATCTCATCAAAAATGCAGTGGCATTTTTCCTCTTCAAAGCTGACATTGACATGCATATGTCCAAACATCCACGCCTCAAACTCCGTGGTATTTTTGATCTCATCCAGATAATCCGTAAGATAATCCTTTGCATAGAAATCCGGATACCCATCCATCTGCTCCAGAATAGAGGAACATGGACTATGGGTAATGATATAATCTACCTTATGGTCGTGAGCGGCGAGATTTTTAAGTCCCTCCTCCATCTCCTCCTCGGAGGGAAGCTCTCTCTCCCACCAGGACAGGTGGTTGATCCGGAACATCTTGCGCATTTTGTACCAGCTCTCAATCCTCTCATCATCCGGCTCCAGCACACCGTCCGGAATATCGTGGCAGCTTGCTCCGCCAAAGGTAAAAAAGCTCCTGTCATTAATATCGAAAATCTGTCCCCGCATCAGGTGAATGACCGAAGGCCGGATAAAATTAACCTTTCCTCCGTGCCACTCCTCCACCGGAAGATTGTCCAATATATCGTAATTGCTGTGATTGCCCGCCACGAAAAGCGTGGTGAACTTCTTATTCTCTAACCAATCCAGATTGGCATGTTCTCTGGGACTGTCGTCCCATATACCAAAATCACCGCAGATGATCACGTAATCATCCTTCGTCAGCTCCACTCCCTCCGGAAACACATAACGGTTCAGTCTGCTTTTCCAGTCGCCGTGAGTATCGCCTGTTACAAATACCATCTCCATCAGCTCCCAATTTTATTTACACGTACGTGTCAAATTTGAGTCATATATTCTATTATACATGTATTCTCCCTAAAATGCTACCAAAAAATACTTGAAATATTATGAATTAATGCGTACATTTCTCAAAAAATGGAGAAATTACATCCGAACAATCTAATGGCTTACAATATATTAGTGGCAGCCTGCGAAAAATTCTCAGGCTGCCACTTTTTTATCATATTCTATCTACAACAGAAAATATTATGCTTTTGATCTGCTACACCCACACGGGATCCTCCCCCGATTTTTCGAGAATCTTGCGGATTTCCTCCTCGGGCTTATCCGCAAACGCCGCAATCTTTTCTATAGTTTCTCCCATTGCATACATCCTGCGAATCAGGAAAATTTCCCCTTCCAAGCGGCCCTCCTGAAGCCCTTCGCTAAGACCCTTCCGGCGCCCCTCCTGTAATCCCTCACTAAGTCCACTTTGACGAGTTTTCTCCAACTCCTCCTCAATTTCATCCTTCAACCATTCTCTAATAAACGAACCCATAACCTCATCCCTCCTTAGTTCCCGAAAAATATCCATATTAGCCATTTCACATGCATGCAAAACAGCATTGATATTATCTCTGTCTCCCGGTTTCTTCATTCCATTTTTCTAAATATTATAATCACAAAATACTGTTTTTCAATATAATAAATTCACAAAAAAATCACTGCTGATCCGAAAAAAGTTCCAAACCAACAGTGAAATCGAATTTTTAGTCATGTAATATCCTACAACTTTTTAGTAATTTCTTTATACACTATGCACAAAAACACCGGTTTTGCGTTTTTCTGTGTAAGACTATAGCACTTCTTGACAGCATTTTCCCACGCCCTGTAACACCGCAAGCTTTGAGCCACAGGCTCAAACTTGCTATATGAGGCATAGTTCTTCTGTGTGAGACTGTAGCACTTCTTGACAGCATCTTATGCTGTCATAGAAGTACTTCTCACACTTTATTCCGTCTGATCCGCTGCCCACACGGCCTTTGGTCCATGCTCCCCGGTACGGATCCGCACCACATCCATCAATTCATAGACAAAGATCTTGCCGTCCCCGTGCTCTCCGGTCTGCGCTGTACGACAGATGGCATCCACCGTACGTTTTGCCCACTCCTGACTGGAAACAACAATTTCAAACTTAACCTTGGGCAGAAGATTAATATCCACATCATATCCTCTGATCTTTTCCTTATAACCCATCTGGGTACCGCAGCCCATCACCTGTGAGATGGTCATTCCATGCACCTGCAGCTCCTGCAGAGCATCCTTGACATCCTCCATTTTATCCTCATTAATAATCGCATCAATTTTGATCATAATCCCGACCTCCTGATTTTCTTTATCATCACAATCTGTCTTTCATCCTTCAAACCGCTCTTGCAGATCTTTATAAGATAGCAATGCACTCCTTAATCCAATCCATTAAAGGACGGATATGCACTCTCGCCATGCTGGCTCTCGTCCAGTCCTACTCTCTCGTCATGCTCTGATACACGCAGCGGAGTAAACAGCTTCACGATAGATGCACAGATCAGGGTTCCCACAATAGCAACTGCGATCGTTGCCACAATACTGATGATCTGTGCCAGGAACAAATGATAATCACCGTAGATCAATCCATCCCAGCGTGCCACTCCATTGATGGACTTCTGTGCAAAGATTCCGGTTGCAATACCGCCCCAGATACCACCGACACCATGACATCCAAATGCATCCAACGCATCATCATAACCAAAATGCTTCTTTACTACAGACATCATAAAGTAACAGATCGGACTCACTACGACACCAATAATGATTGCAGACCACAGCGGTACAAAGCCGGCTCCCGGTGTAATGGCCACCAGACCAAGTACAGCACCGGTACAGGCACCGATCACGGTTGGTTTACCATCACGGATCATATCGATCGCCATCCAGGAAAGCATCGCACAGGCTGCAGAGGTGTTCGTTGTCATAAACGCATGAACAGCCAGCCCATTTGCTCCCAAAGCACTTCCTGCATTGAAGCCGAACCATCCAAACCACAGAATAGAAGCTCCCAGCAAAACAAACGGAATATTATGGGTACGGTATGCCGTCTTTTCATATCCGCGGCGCTTGCCAAGCATCAGGGAAAGCACCAGACCACTGACACCGGAACTGATATGTACCACATTTCCTCCGGCAAAATCTACAGAACCAAGCACTTCACCGAGAAGTCCACCCCTACCCCATACCATATGGGCCATTGGGAAATATACGACCAGAAGCCACAGAGCGATAAAAGCAAATAATGCTTTAAATTTCATTCTGCCAGCCACAGAACCCGTGATCAGTGCCGGGGTAATAATGGCAAACATCATCTGAAATGCTGCAAACAACAATGCCGGTATGCCGTCCGCATAAGCTCCCGGCTCCCAGCCTACATTATTCATACAGAAGCTTTTCAGATTACCGATCACGCCGCCACAGTTTCCACTGAAGGAAAGAGAATATCCCACCAGAACCCACATCAGAGAAGCAAGCCCCATAATAAAAAATGACGAAATCATTGTATTTAAAACATTTTTCCGGCGAACAAGTCCTCCATAGAAAAACGCCAGACCCGGCGTCATAAAAAATACAAACGCCGTTGCTATCATCATAAATCCAGTATCTCCAGAATTCAACATATCCGTACCACCTTTCTGTCCATCACCATTCTCCTGAGTTATAGTTTACACCTGTGGTGCAGCCGGTAACTCTCCAGTTTCTATAATTACGATAGGATTGCGCATTCCTGTCTGAGCTTTATGCCTTCCAAAATAAACTTCTACTGTTTATTTCCTGTTTTAGAAAACAAAAAAGGTGCCTCTATTTCAAAATAGAAGCACCTTCGCTCTTTACGAAAATAATCATAGCACAATCAAAAATCATTTTCAATAGCTTTTTTCAAAAAAACTTGATAAAAATTTGTACCCTGTTTTAATTTCTTTCAAATGCAAACCATGAACTTTATTAATCAATCCTTCCGTAATTAACCGAATTTCTTACAGTCCTTTTTGCAGCATCGTTTTATCCCAATGCCACATCCAGAACCATCATCAACGCAAAGCCTAATGCTGCACCAATCGTACCAATATTACTGTGAACTCCATCCTGGCATTCCGGAATCAGCTCCTCGATCACCACATACATCATAGCTCCCGCTGCAAAAGCCAGCAGATACGGCAGCACCGGCGAGATCAGCCCGGCGATCAGGATCGTGATAAAGCCACCAATAGGTTCCACTATTCCTGACAAAACACCACATACAAACGCTTTCCGGTGGCTCATCCCTTCACCGCAGAGAGGCAGGGAAATAATGGCCCCCTCCGGAAAATTCTGAATGGCAATGCCAAGTGCCAGAGCCAAAGCTCCGGCCGCCGTGATACCGGCTCCTTTCATCAAACTTCCCGCATAGGCAACTCCCACGGACATTCCCTCCGGAATATTATGAAGGGTCACCGCAAACAGCATCATCGTGGTTTTTGACAGGCGGGGCTGTCTCGCATAAAGTCCCTCCGGCTCTGTACTTTTCAGATGCAGATGTGGTATCAGCATATCCAGTGCCAATAAAAATCCAATACCAAGCAAAAATCCCACGAACGCCGGCAGCCATCCGATCCCTCCCTGCGCCTCTGTCATATCAACGGACGGGATCAACAAAGACCACACGGAAGCTGCGATCATGACTCCCGCTGCAAAGCCCAGCAAAAGCTTTTCCAGCTTCGGCGCAATTCTTTCTTTCATAAAAAATACCATTGCCGCTCCCAGAGACGTTCCCAGAAACGGAATACTTAATATGATCAGTTCAGACATGTTCTGCTCCTTTCCATATTTTTTGTGTCTTTTCTGTAAAGCAACATCGTATATTAAATATATGCATACATAAACAATGTGGTGATAGTTAGCTTCATCTAACCATCGCCACATTGTAACACATTTATAAATATTTTTCAAAAGAATCCTTCAATATCCCTTATACACTGTTGAAATGCCTTCGCCTTTATTTTCCGTGTGTCGTCAGGATCCCGTACATCTCCGGCCGCCGGTCTCTCCAGACACCCCAGGATCTGCGGTATTCCTCTATCTCATCCAGATCAAAGCTCTGTACCAGAACCGTCTGGTTTTCCCTGTCCGCGCTCTGCAGAATCTCTCCGGTGTGATCTGCGATAAAGGAGGAGCCGTAAAAGGTCATGCTGGTTTCATCCGTTTCCGTGCCGATCCTGTTGGACGCGATCACCGGCATAATATTTGCCGCCGCATGCCCCTGCATACATCTGCGCCAGTGAGGCATGGAATCAATAGCCTCATCCATCTCTGAGCCGATCGCCGTCGGATATAATAAAAGCTCCGCTCCCTGCAGCGCCATCCCCCTTGCCGTCTCCGGGAACCACTGATCCCAGCAGATCCCCACGCCAATGGTGCCAAACTGTGTTTTCCATGCACGAAATCCGGTGTCTCCCGGCGTAAAATAAAATTTCTCCTCATACAACAAAGAATGAGGAATATGTGTTTTGCGGTAAACGCCCAATATACTGCCATCTGCGTCAATCACAGCCACACTGTTAAAGGCAGTGTTTCCTGCCTTCTCATAAAAGCTCACCGGGATCACAAGCTCCTTTTCCTTCGCCAGCTTTTGAAAAAATGGGATCGCCGGATTCTCCTCCACCGTCGTTGCCAGCTTTAAATATTTGGTCCGCTCCTGCTGACAGAAGTACGGTGTCTCAAACAGCTCCTGTAAAAGTACGATATTCGCTCCCTTCCGAGCTGCTTCCTCCACCAGACCTGCTGCCCTCGAAAGGGTTTCTTCCCGATTCCAGGTACACGCCATCTGTGTGGCTGCTACTGTTACGTTTCTCATGGCTTTATCCTCCTTCTGTCCTGTTTCGGCACAGGCTGCTGCTGGGTAATGCAGTGAATATTTCCTCCTCCATAGACAATCTCCCGTGTATACACACCAACCACCTCACGGTCCGGGAAGATCTGCCGGAGCTGTTCCAGTGCCAGAGCATCATTTTTATCACCATACTGCGGCACGATCACTCCACCGTTTGTAATCAGGAAATTCAGATAAGAAGCAATGCAAAGATCCCCTTCCTGTCTCGAAATACTTCCCGGCATCCGGTCAATACAAAAATCCTTTTCAATCCGAACCGATTCTGCCGGACAACATACCTTATGTACCTTTAGGCTCCGCCCCTTTGCATCTGTCATCCCGCAAAGCTCCTGATAACATTTCTGTGCTGTCTCATAAAACGGACATGCCGGATCCTCCGTATAAATACACGCCACCTCACCCGGTCCCACAAAACATGCCACATCATCCACATGGCCATTGGTTTCTTCCGGATCAATGCCATCCTCCAGCCACAGCACCTTCTCTGCTCCCAGATATTCGCAAAGCATCTGCTCAATCTCCATCTGGGTCATATGTGGGTTACGTCCTTTACTGAGAAGACACATTTTCGTCGTAAGAACGGTCCCTTCTCCATCCACATGAAAGGAGCCCCCTTCCAGCACAAAATCTTCAGTACGGTAAGAATCAACGCCACATATCTCACAAACTTTTCCTGCAATCTGATCATCCAGATCCCACGGAAAATAAAGACCATCCACAAGACCGCCCCATGCATTAAATTTCCAGTCGCATGCCCGGAGCCGTCCATGATCATTTACCAGAAAGGAAGGTCCCATATCCCGCATCCACGCATCATTGCCGGACATTTCCATCACCTGTATCTGTGAAGGAAGCTGCGCTCTTGCATTCTGATACTGAGCCTGACTGACGCACATGGTCACCGGTGTAAAGCGGCTGACGGCCTCTGCCACCTCTGCGTATGCCTTTTGTGCGGGTTTGGCTCCGTTTCTCCAGTTATCCGGTCGTTCCGGCCAGAGCATCCACACCCGCTCCTGGGATTCAAACTCCCCCGGCATATAAAATCCATCCTGTTTTGGTGTTGTGTTTATGATTCTTTCCGCCATAATAACTACACACTCCTATTCCCTAAAAAAGGGCAAAACCAGCGTTTTGCCCTCCAAGAATTGCTTTGCAATTCTCGTTGGCTTTGCACTAAATTACGAGCATTTTCCTATTCCCTAAAAAAGGCACATCTCCGTTTTACGAAGACATGCCTCTTTGCATATTTTTAAGATTCGATTTGTTTACATTTTAAACCACATAAATTTAATACATTGATATTATCGCTACCTTTATTGTAACAACATTGCGATTATACGGCAATAATCCTTTCTGTGTAACTTTCTACTTCATAAAAAGAATATTACTTAAATAAGGGTATATCAACGAACTACATTCTGCGGTTTTCCCTCCAGAAAGCATTTCACATTTTCGGACGCAATCTCGACCAGGCGCCCTCTTGCCTCCTTGGTTGCCCAGGCAATGTGCGGCGTGATCACGCAGTTCTCGCAGGTAAGCAGCGGGTTATCCGGTCTGGCGGGCTCCACCGATACCACATCAACACCGGCTCCATAGACCTTGCCGCTGTGAAGGGCCTCCGCCAGATCCTTTTCCACAATGGTTCCGCCACGGCTGGTATTGATCAGAATGACTCCATCCTTCATCTGTGCAATGGTTTCTTTACAAACCAGATCCTTCGTCTGCTCATTCAATGGACAGGCAAGAAAGATCACATCGGACTCCTTCAAAAGCTGCTCTCTGGATACATATTCTCCGATCGCCTTTCCCTCCGGCGTCTCATGGGAACCATTGGTGATCACCCGCATACCAAATGCTTTCGCTACACGGCCAATGGCTTTTCCCGTCTGTCCAAAACCAATGATCCCCGCTGTCTTGTGATCCAGCTCGATCAATGGATAATCCCAGAAACAGAAATCACGTCCCCGGCTCCATCTGCCGTCATGAACCTCTTTGCTGTGATGTGCAGCATGAGAGCAGATATCCAACAGCAGGGCAAATGCCTGTTGAGCCACCGCCTGTGTACTGTATCCCGGCACGTTGGTCACGGTAATTCCATGCTCTGCCGCCGCCTCCATGTCCACAACATTATATCCTGTCGCCAGCACTCCGATATAACGAAGCTTCGGGCATGCCTCCATGATCTCTGACGTAATGACCGTCTTATTGGTCAGGGCAATCTCACAGTCCTGCAGCCGTTCCACCACATCAGCCGTCTGATTTGGTGTGTACTCATATACAGTCAAATCTCCAAGACTCTCCAGCTTGTCCCAGCTTAAATCACCGGGATTGCTTGTAAAGCCGTCTAAAATCACAATTTTCATGATAACCCTCCATTCTCTTCCTGCAGACCTTAAGCCATCTGCCTTACTGTCGTTAAATTCTGAATTCGAGGTTACTATAGCACCTTTGTTCAAAGCACGCAAGAAAACCCGCAGAATCAGACAAAACTTTATTGATTGGAAAACAAACAACTCCTATAACTTGTATAATCAAAGTTTTCCCTTATGATATCCGGAAATTTTACACCAGATCACTTAAGGTTGATTTAAGGTACATATTTTATGATAACTTCAACATAAAATTTCAGGAACGGAGGAAACCATATGAACAGAAAAAGCAAATATAAGCTGTTGGCATGGACCATAACAGCGGCACTGACCCTTACAGCTAGTCCATCGACCGGCATGATGGCTTCTGCGAAAAGCTCCTCAAGTGTGTCCACAAAATGGTACACTATTTCAAAAAAACCGGGAACCTATCAGAAAAAGGTTACATTAAAAGTAACTGCGAAAAAGGGCTTTCAGGTATATTACACCACAAATGGAAAGTTCCGCTTAAAGAAGAAATTAAACGGCGGGAAATCAACACGCATTACCATTTCCAAAACGACAAAGCTTTCTGTCTATGCCGTACGCAAGGGCAAAAAAATCACAGCAAAGCAGTTAAATTCCAAAAATACAAAAAAGAAAACATCTTATAAGAATTATTACTATAAGATTGCTGCGTCAACATCAGACTCTGTAACCTCTGCCACTGCTTCCGCAGCTCCGGGCACTACAGCAAGCCCGACAGCTTCTGCAAAGGTTTCGGCTGCTCCGAATAACACGGAAGGTCCAACAGCTTCTGCAAAGGCTTCAACTGTTCCGAATAACACGGCATATCCAACAGCTTCTGCAAAGACTTCGTCAGCTCCGGATACCACTACCAGTCCGGCGGCTTCTGCTGATGCTTCATCAGAACTAACCTCCACAGTAACCCCTGTACCGGTGCCTACGGTGTCTCCGGCATCCTCATTACCGGCCGATTATGACGAGTCCACCTCCCTGACCATTCAGATTTCCTCATCCGGAATCACCACATCCAATCTGAAATCGGAATCCAGCGTAACCTGCGAAACGGATGAAACCTCCGGAATTACAGAGATTACGATTTCCGAGGCGGGTACTTATGTTCTCTCCGGTGGTACGGAAAAAACACCTCTGACCGACACCGGGATCACCATTAAGAAAAATACCGGTGAGGTCAACCTCATTTGGGATAATCTCCATATTAACAACAGCGCACTTGGCGGCAGTGCCGGACAGGATTCTGCGGTATTCCAGATCAAGAGCGGCGATAAGACAACCAATCAGGTTACGGTCTTCTTAAAGGGCGAAAATGTCCTGACCGGCAATGGCAGTGTTTACACGGAGACCACCGACGGAGCCACCACAACATCCCTGCCGGGTGGTGTCATTGAGGCAAAGGGAGCAGATACTGTTCTCACCTTTGCAAGCTATGATGAAACTGATATCGGAAGCCTCTCTGTGACAGATGCCATGGATACCGATACAACCGATTACGGCAGCGAGGATCCATCCGATGGTATTTCCAGCAAAGGAACCCTGATCATCCAGAGCGGCAAATTTGAGGTCAGCTCCAACGGAGACTGCCTGAAAGGAACCGGCTCTGACGGGAATGGCGGTGTCTATATTAC
>JBNMJP010000013.1:0-20922 GCA_050873905.1 Jutongia sp.
GCTTTTATGTATTCCGTAATGCAACGACAGATGAGGTCAATGTTGTATATAAGAGAAAAGGAAATACATATGGTCTGATCGAGCCGGAGTTCTAAAGCGTTGAGGATGAGGAGAAGAAGGAATAAGCACTGGAAGGTATTATGTACACAGTGGGGTGTATAAAATAAAGGGATTATTAGAACAGGTGTCTGAAAAGGCACCTGTTTTTTTGCATAATGGACAAGATATCAGGCTTTTCCTGCTTTGCAGAAAATAAAAGTTGCTTATAAATTGGAAAAATGCTATACTTGAGTGTAATTTCGGAATTAGATGAAATTATATTTACCTGCAGTCAGGAGCAGGTATTGGAAAGGTAAGGTTAGAGTATGAGTTTATTTACAAAAATTTTTGGCACTCATAGTCAGCATGAGCTGAAGCGGATCACTCCGATCGTTGATAAGATCGAGGCATTGGCTCCTGAGTATGAGAAGCTGAGTGATGAGGAATTGCAGGCAAAGACTCCGGAGTTTAAGGAGAGACTGGCAAATGGTGAGACACTGGATGATATTCTGGTGGAGGCATTTGCGACAGTCAGAGAGGCTGCAACCCGTGTTTTGAATATGAGACATTACCGTGTACAGCTGATCGGTGGTGTGATCCTGCATCAGGGACGTATCACAGAGATGCGTACCGGTGAAGGTAAAACCCTGGTATCCACACTTCCAGCATATTTGAATGCACTGGAAGGCAAGGGTGTTCACATTGTCACAGTCAATGATTATCTGGCAAAGCGTGATGCCGAGTGGATGGGAAAGGTACATGAGTTTCTGGGTTTGAAGGTCGGTGTGATCTTAAACTCCATGGATAACGATGAGAGACGTGAGGCATATAACTGTGATATCACATATGCTACCAATAACGAGCTTGGTTTTGATTATCTTCGTGATAACATGGTTGTTTATAAGAAGGATCTGGTACAGAGAGAACTTCATTATGCGATCATCGATGAGGTGGATTCTGTATTGATCGATGAGGCGCGTACTCCGTTGATCATTTCCGGACAGAGCGGCAAGTCTACAAAGCTTTACGAGGCTTGTGATATATTTGTAAAACAGCTCACCAGAGGTACCCGTAAGGAGCTGTCCAAGATGGATATCCTCATGGCAGAGGATGAGCAGGAGACGGGAGATTACGTTGTCGATGAGAAGGACAAAAACGTAAACCTGACTGAGGAAGGTGTCCGTAAGGCAGAGCGTTTCTTTGGTGTGGATAACCTGGCGGATCCGGACAATCTGGAGTTGCAGCACAATATTAACCTTGCTCTTCGTGCCCATTCTCTGATGGCAAGAGATAAGGATTATGTAGTCAAGGACGATGAAGTACTGATCGTTGATGAGTTTACCGGACGTATTATGCCGGGACGTCGTTTCTCTGACGGTCTGCATCAGGCAATCGAGGCGAAGGAACATGTGAAGGTCAAGAGAGAGAGTAAGACTCTGGCGACGATCACATTCCAGAACTTTTTCAATAAGTATGAGAAGAAATCCGGTATGACCGGTACCGCTCTCACAGAGGAAAAAGAGTTTCGTGATATCTATGGCATGGATGTTATCGAGGTTCCAACTAACCTGCCGATCGCACGTATTGATTATGATGATGCCGTATACAAGACAAAGAAAGACAAGTTTAATGCAGTTGTTGCAGATATCGTAGAGGCACATGAGAAGGGACAGCCGGTTCTGGTTGGTACCATTACCATTGAGACTTCCGAGATGCTGAGCCAGATGCTTCAGAAGAAGGGCATTCCTCATAAGGTGTTGAATGCGAAGTTCCATGAGTTAGAGGCGGAGATCATTGCGGATGCAGGTCAGATGGGTGCTGTAACCATCGCCACCAATATGGCTGGCCGTGGTACTGATATTAAGCTGGGTGAGGGTGTTAAGGAGCTTGGTGGTCTCAAGATCATCGGCACCGAGCGTCATGAGTCACGCCGTATTGATAATCAGCTTCGTGGTCGTGCAGGACGTCAGGGAGATCCGGGTGAGTCCCGTTTCTACATCTCTTTGGAGGATGATCTGATGCGTCTGTTTGGTTCGGATCGTATCAAGGGACTGTTTGATGCGATGCCGGATGGAGAGCAGGTAGAGCATAAGATGCTTTCCAGTGCCATTGAGAGTGCACAGAAGAAGATCGAGGGCAACAACTTTGGTATTCGTAAGAATCTGCTGGAGTTCGATCAGGTCAACAACGAGCAGAGAGAGGTTATCTATAAAGAACGTCGGATGGTGCTGGATGGCGAGAATATGCGTGGCACTATTATGAGTATGCTCAAGGAGCAGGTTGAAAAGTGTGTTACCCGCGTGATCGGTGATGATCAGAGTGCAGAGGACTGGGATATTGCAGAGCTGAATAACATTCTTCTGCCAATCGTTCCGATCAAACGTATTGAGCTGACCGAGGAGCAGAAAAAGCATGGCACAAAGGCAGAGCTTATCGAGCAGCTTCAGGAAGAAGCAGTTAAGGTATACGAGGCGAAGGAAGCAGAATTCCCTGAGCCGGAGCAGTTCCGTGAGGTAGAGCGTGTGATTCTTCTGAAGGTGATCGACCGTAAGTGGATGGATCATATTGATGATATGGATCAGCTTCGTCAGGGTATCGGACTTCAGGCATATGGACAGAGAGATCCTGTTGTAGAGTATAAGTTTGCCGGTTTTGATATGTTTGATGCCATGATCGATTCTATTGCGGAGGAGACTATTAAGGTTCTGACGCATATCAAGATCGAGCAGAAGGTGGAGAGAGAGCAGGTTGCCCAGGCAACAGGCACCAATAAGGATGATTCTGCGGTAAAGGCACCAAAGAAGAGAAAGACCAAAAAGATACAGCCAAATGATCCGTGTCCTTGTGGAAGCGGTAAGTAGTATAAGCAGTGCTGTGGAAGGAAATATTAAAACACAGATTTAAGGGAAAAGAAAGAGGTGAAAAAGATGGTTGAGTTTGATGCAATCAAACAGTCCCTGGCAAATTATGCCCAGCCATTGTTAGAGATGGGGGATTCACTTTGACCTGGCTAACAAAAAAGACCGGGTTGAAGAGCTGGATAAGACAATGGAAGAACCGGGATTCTGGGATAATCCGGAAAAGTCTACAGCGATAGTACAGGAAAGTAAGCATTTAAAAGATGTGATCGAGCGATATGAGAAGCTCTGTGCAGACAGAGAAGATATGCTGATGCTCATTGAGATCGCAGAGGAAGAAAACGACACAGATATGGTTCCGGAGGTGCAGGAGAGCTATGACGAATTCTGCAACGAGTATGAAGCAATCCGAATCGAGACGCTTCTTTGCGGGGAGTATGATAAGGACAATGCAATCCTTACCCTTCATGCAGGTGCCGGTGGCACCGAGAGCTGTGACTGGGCAAGCATGCTTTGCCGTATGTATCAGCGATGGGCTGAAAAAAGAGGATTTCAGGTAGAAATGCTTGATTTTCTGGATGGTGATGAAGCGGGTTATAAATCTGTTACGCTGCAGATCAACGGAGAGAATGCCTATGGTTATCTGAAATCAGAGCACGGTGTTCACCGTCTGGTGCGTATTTCGCCGTTTAATGCTGCTGGAAAGAGACAGACCTCTTTTGTATCCTGTGATGTGATGCCGGATATTGAGGAGGATCTGGATATTGAGATCGCGGATGATGATATCCGTATTGATACCTACCGGTCCAGTGGTGCCGGTGGACAGCATATCAACAAGACCTCATCGGCAATCCGTATCACTCATTATCCTACGGGAATTGTGGTACAGTGTCAGAATGAGCGGTCCCAGCATATGAACAAGGATAAGGCAATGCAGATGCTGAAAGCAAAGCTGTTTATCTTAAAGCAGCAGGAGCAGCAGGAAAAGGCCAACGGCATTCGCGGTGAGTCAAAGGAGATTGGCTGGGGAAGCCAGATCCGGTCCTATGTTATGCAGCCATATACAATGGTAAAGGATCACAGAACCAATGAAGAAATTTCAAATGTGCAGGGAGTGATGGATGGAAACATTGATCCGTTTATCAACGCATATCTTGCATGGATTACGAAAACGAATCATTAAGACAAAAGGATGGAGGACAAACATGGTAAAAGTAGGTGTATTAGGTTATGGAACAGTAGGATCCGGAGTTGTGGAGATCCTTGAAAAGAATAAGGACATCATTGCAAAGAGAGTGGGCCAGGAGATTTCCGTGAAAGCAGTATTGGATCTCCGTGATTTCCCGGGAGATCCTGTGGAAAAGATATTGGTACATGATTTTGATATCGTTGCAAATGATCCGGAGATTTCTATTGTTGTAGAAACCATGGGAGGAGTTCATCCTGCCTATGAATTTGTAAAAACATGTCTGGAGAACGGAAAGAGCGTATGTACTTCCAACAAGGCGCTGGTTGCAGCATATGGTCCGGAGCTTTTGGCACTGGCTGAGGAGAAGAGTATCAACTTCCTGTTTGAGGCGAGTGTCGGCGGCGGTATTCCGATCATCCGTCCATTGAAGACATCTCTGGCACCGGATGAGATTCTGGAGATCTCCGGTATTTTGAATGGTACGACCAACTATATTCTCACAGAAATGACAGAGAAGGGATCCGACTTTGATTCCGTATTAAAGGACGCACAGGATAAGGGATATGCAGAGAAGGATCCGACGGCAGATGTCGAGGGTTATGATGCATGCCGTAAGATTGCGATTCTGACTTCTCTGGCTTATGGAAAGCAGCTTGATTTTGAGGATATCTACACAGAGGGGATCACCAAGATCACAGACAGAGATATTGCCTATGCAAAGAAGATGGGTGCAAAGGTAAAGATCTTTGGTTCCAGCAAAAAGGTTGGCGACAAGGTAAGTGCTATGGTAGCTCCACAGCTGATCTATCCGGAGCATCCTCTTTACAGTGTAGATGGCGTATTTAATGCGATCCTCGTAAAGGGTAATATGGTTGGAGACGTTATGTTCTATGGTCAGGGAGCCGGCAAGCTTGCGACTGCAAGTGCTGTTGTTTCTGACGTGATGGATGCGGCAAAGCATGCAGGTGTCAATATTATCACACTCTGGGATGCCCAGAAGCTTGATCTGGTGGCTGCAGAGGATGCAAGAAATGTATTCTTTGTACGTGTCAGCGGCATTAAGGCTCAGAAGTCCGACAAGGTAAAGGAACTGTTTGGCAATGTCAAGATGGTAGATGCCGGATATGATGATGAGTTTGCCTTTGTAACGGAAGAGATGAGTGAGGGAGACTATGAGAAGGCTGCTGCACAGCTTGACGGCGTGATCAATAAGATCCGCGTAGACCAGACAGGCCTTGCATAAATACATAAGAGGTGTCTGAGACATGCTGTGATACAGCGGAAACAGATTCTCTTCGGAATATATTGAGTTGTCGCGTAAAAATGGATAAAGAATGAAAGAAGCGACTGGTTTCAGTCGCTTTCTTTTTTGGAGAAAGATATGTAGGAGTTATATTATGAATATTCAGAAAAAAATAGCAGAGGAATTAAATATCAAGGAGTGGCAGGTTGAGGCGGTTATCAAGCTGATCGATGAAGGAAATACCATTCCGTTTATTGCCCGTTATCGTAAGGAGGCACATGGTTCTCTGGATGATGAGCAGCTTCGTAACCTGTCAGAGAGATTGACCTATCTGCGGAATCTTGAGGAGAAAAAGCAGCAGGTGCTGGCAAGCATTGAGGAGCAGGGCAAGCTTACCGAGGAGCTGAAAAAACAGATCTTAGAGGCACAGACACAGGTGGTTGTGGATGATCTGTACCGTCCGTACCGCCCGAAGAGAAGAACGAGAGCTACCATTGCAAAGGAGAAAGGTCTGGATGGTCTTGCACAGATCATTCTTGCACAGGAAACTACCAAAAGTCTGGAGGAAGAGGCACAGAGTTATCTTTCAGAGGAAAAGGGCGTAGAAACAGTAAAGGATGCCATTGACGGAGCCAGAGATATCATTGCAGAGCAGATTTCCGATGAGGCGGACTACAGAATGTATATCCGTAAGCTCACCATGGAGGAGGGAGTGATCACCTCCACTGCCAAGGATGAGAAGGAGCAGTCCGTTTATGAGATGTATTATGAATTTCAGGAGCAGGTCAGCAAGATCGCGGGTCACCGTGTGCTGGCACTGAACCGTGGTGAAAAAGAAAAGATGCTGGTGATCAAGCTGATCGCTCCGGAGGAACGTATATTGCAGTATCTTCGCAAAAAAGTGATCACAGCAGAGAATGCCAACACAGAGCCGGTTCTGGCAGAGGCGGTGGAGGACAGCTACAAGCGTCTGATCGCTCCGGCCATTGAGAGAGAGGTAAGAAATGAGCTGACCGAGAAGGCAGAGGACGGAGCCATCCGTGTCTTTGGTAAGAACCTGGAGCAGCTTCTGATGGCACCTCCGATCGCAGGCAAAACTGTATTGGGATGGGATCCTGCATTTCGTACCGGCTGTAAGCTGGCAGTGGTAGATCCTACGGGAAAGGTGTTGGATACCACGGTGATTTATCCGACGGCGCCGCAGAACAAGGTGGACGAGGCAAAGAGAGTGGTCAAAAAGCTGATTGACCAGTATGATATTTCCCTGATCTCTGTGGGAAATGGAACGGCATCCAGAGAATCCGAGCAGATCATTGCTGAGATGCTGAAAGAAATCAAAAAGCCGGTGCAGTACGTGATCGTCAATGAGGCAGGAGCTTCCGTATATTCTGCCAGCAAGCTTGCCACAGAGGAGTTTCCGAACTTCGATGTGGGACAGAGAAGTGCCACATCCATTGCAAGACGTATTCAGGATCCTCTGGCAGAGTTAGTGAAGATCGATCCCCAGTCCATCGGTGTAGGACAGTATCAGCACGATATGAACCAGAAAAAGCTGTCGGAGACATTGACGGGTGTGGTAGAGGACTGTGTAAATAAAGTTGGTGTTGACCTGAATACTGCATCGGCATCTCTTCTGGAGTATATTTCCGGTATTTCCAAAACGATTGCGAAAAATATCGTTACTTATCGTGAGGAAAACGGAAAGTTTACCAACAGAAAGCAGCTTTTAAAGGTTGCAAAGCTTGGACCGAAAGCCTTTGAGCAGTGTGCTGGCTTTATGCGGATCCAGGGAGGGGATAACCCGCTGGATGCCACAAGTGTTCATCCGGAGTCCTATGAGGCAGCCGGACAGCTTTTAGAGAAGCTGGATATGACCATGGAAGAGGTGAAAAAGCTTCAGGGAGAGCTTGCAAAGGCAAATACTGAAAAGCGCGGCGTTGCACCGAAGCCAAAGAAAAAGAAGGAGTTTGTGATCCGTAATACGAATTCTGCCTTTGGAGCAGCTTTTGCCAAGGCCTTTGGAGACAGTCAGGTGGAGCTTGCCCAGGATGCACCGGCACCAAAGGAAAAGAAGGCCGGAGTGAAGGGCATTGCCAGCCGGATCAAGGACAAAAAGAAAATGGCCCAGGAGCTTGGAATCGGTGAGATCACTCTGGAGGATATTGTGAAGGAGTTAGAGAAGCCGGC
Organism: Jutongia sp.; assembly: GCA_050873905.1. Taxonomy (GTDB): domain Bacteria; phylum Bacillota; class Clostridia; order Lachnospirales; family Lachnospiraceae; genus Jutongia. The sequence goes on from JBNMJP010000013.1 coordinate 7,517, forward strand.
GAGAGATCCGCGAGATGAAATGCCGAAGCCGATCCTTCGCACCGATGTACTGGATATGAAGGATCTCAAGGAGGGAATGATCCTGAAGGGAACCGTGCGTAATGTCATTGACTTCGGAGCGTTTGTGGATATCGGAGTGCATCAGGACGGTCTTGTGCATATCTCCCAGCTGTCCAATAAGGGCTTTGTAAAGCATCCCCTGGATGTGGTCAGTGTCGGGGACATCGTGGATGTAAAGGTAATGAGTGTGGATTTGAAAAAACAGAGGATACAGCTTACCATGAAGCTGTAAAAGAAGTAGTATAACTACTTTTTGCTTTTTTGCTGGAATATGTTATAATCAACTGGAAGGAGGAGTGCATTGTGTTTGGAAAATTAAAGAGGATTTTTCCATAATGCTGACACAATTGCACGATAGTATAAGTGGGAATATTTGGAAGACGCATTGATATAAAAAATGCGACAAAGACGACCTACAGTGACGAAGACCTGAGAAAGCTGGATCTGAATTACCGTAATGAATTTCAGATTGACAGAGACAAGAGGATATATACACCGTTTCGAAAAGAAATGCCAAGGGCGTGGCAGAGTCAGGTCCGGGATATGGCATTTGAGAAGATCCTGGATGACCGTGTGTTCAGTTTTCGTCATCTTCTGGTGATTCCGAATCCTTATGGCGCATCGGTTCAGACAGCGATGCTGCTGTTTAATACCCCAAAGGAATATCGGGTCAGATACCGTATTTTAGGGAAGTCCGAGGGAGCTGATTTTGTAGGTGAGACCTGCATGAGCACCAGACATCGTGTTCCGATCATGGGTTTGTATAAGGGATATACCAATAAATTAATACTGGAATTGATAGACAGTAATGGAGAGGTATACCAGAGAAGAGATCTTAGAATTTATACCAGAGACATTCCGCTGGGACAGCAGAATATTGTGACGAAAGTGGAGCATTCTCAGGAATCCTGTTTTCCGTTTATTTTGGTCAATGGCTTTCAGTTTAAGCCGGTAGTGTTTGATCAGTACGGAGAGGTGCGTTATTCGTTGCAGATCAAGACAGATCAGACGGGTATGATCCCATTGAAAAACGGAAGATTTCTTTATGTAGATGCTACGGTGAACCGTGTTGCATCCGATGGAAAAACCAGAGCCTGCCAGTATCATGAGATGGATTATATGGGGCGGATATATCAGACATATCTGGTGGATTATCCGGTGGGAAGATATGCAGCACAAAATGGAGATTCCTTATTTTTGTTGACCTCATCGGCAGAGGAATATGTGAGCGACTGCATCATTGAACTGGATCGCAGGACCGGACAGATTCGTAAAAAGTGTATGGTTGAGGATCTGATCGGAGATAAAAACAAAAAACAAGGTGACTGGATCGTTGCAAGTGGCCTGCAGTATATTAATGGTCAACTTATATTGACTATGAGACGTTATCATACAGTCCTTTCCATTGACTGGGATAAGCAGTCGGTAAATTGGGCATTGGGACCGAGATCGATCTGGCGGGATACATCGATGGAAGACAAGCTGCTGGTATCGGAGGAGCAGAGTGATGTTGATGGATACATGCCCGAAAATCCGGATATTCAGTGCATGGAAGATGGCAGTATGCAGGTCCGCCTGTATTGCATACAAAATAAAGGAAATCTTCCGGCGGAGGGTGCCGTTTCGGATGATGATTCGAGAATTGATTTTTATGAGATCCATCCGGAGGAACATTCATTTCACAAGCTGAGAAGTGTTGCAGTGGTAAAATCCCAGAAAGATGCAAGCTGTATTTATCAGGAACAAGACAACAAGATCTTATCTTTTTCCGGTATGCTGATGCGGCGGACAGAGAATCTGCGGGCTTGTATAGAAGAACTGGATGGACAGAGTGGTCAGATGATCAATCGTCTGCGATTATGCAAAAGATATCGGAGCGCATGGTTGTTTGAGCCGGATATAGAGGCATATTCCGTACCGTTAAAGCACGATCTTGATGCGGTGAAGGGAAATCTGGAACCACCAGAGAAATATACCGGAAATCTGCCGGAGGCGGTTCCGGAGAAACTCAAAAAGAAGATTTTTGGCAATATCCGTGTGAGCGATACATTATTCCTGTTTGCCTTTTTTGCAGGCAGCGTTCAGAATGTGTATCTTATTGGGGAAAAGCATTCCTATGTACAGAGATTTACCGGACTTGCAAAAAAGCAGCAGAAGGAAAGTTTTTGTATGACATTGGATCAGTTAGAACTTGATGAATATCAGGTTTATGTAGAAGTTGATGATCAGATCTACCATCTGAAAAATGAGATCAGAGTGGAGAGATCCCAAAAAGAAAAATAAATGGAGGAAAACAATGAATCAATTATCACATTTAGAGGAGCTGGAGGCTGAGGCGATTTACATTATGCGTGAAGTTGTAGCTGAGTGTGAAAAGCCGGTTATGTTGTATTCAATCGGAAAGGATAGTTCCGTAATGCTTCATCTTGCATTGAAGGCATTTTATCCGGAGAAGCCCCCTTTCCCGTTTCTTCATGTGGACACTACATGGAAGTTCCATGAAATGATCGAGTTCCGTGATAAAATGGCAAAGAAATATGGTCTGGATATGATTGTTTATACCAATCAGGAAGGTGTAAAGCAGGGAATCAATCCATTTGATCATGGTTCTGCTTATACGGATATCATGAAGACGCAGGCATTGAAACAGGCACTGGACAAATACGAATTTACAGCTGCATTTGGTGGTGGACGCCGTGATGAGGAAAAGTCCCGTGCGAAAGAGCGTATCTTTTCTTTCCGTAATTCTGCTCATGCGTGGGATCCAAAGAATCAGCGCCCGGAAATGTGGAAATTATATAATACAAAGCTGTTTAAGGGCGAAGAGGTTCGAGTATTTCCTCTTTCTAACTGGACAGAGAAGGATATCTGGCAGTATATCCGTCAGGAAAATATAGAGATTCCATCCCTTTATTTTGCAAAAGAGCGTCCGGTTGTTTACCGCGACGGCAATATCATTATGGTGGATGATGATAGAATGCGTCTGAAAGAGGGCGAGAAACCGGTTATGAAAAAGGTACGCTTCCGTACTTTAGGATGTTACCCGCTGACCGGTGGTGTAGAGTCTGACGCAGAGACTCTGGATGAGATCATCGAGGAAACATTAAGTGCAGTATCTTCCGAGAGAACCAGTCGTGTCATTGATAATGAGGCTGCTGGCAGCATGGAAAGAAGAAAGAGAGAGGGGTATTTCTAGGATGCAGAGTTTATTGAAATTTATTACTTGCGGTAGTGTAGATGATGGAAAGTCCACACTGATCGGACATATGCTTTATGATGCTAAGCTGATCTTTGCGGATCAGGAAAAAGCACTGGAGCTTGACAGTAAAGTCGGAAGTACCGGCGGAGCCATTGATTATTCCTTGCTGTTAGATGGTCTTATGGCAGAACGTGAGCAGGGAATCACGATTGACGTAGCATATCGTTATTTCACCACAGAAAAGAGAAGCTTTATCGTGGCAGATACTCCGGGTCATGAGGAGTATACCCGTAATATGGCAGTGGGAGCTTCCTTTGCGGATCTGGCAGTTATCCTTGTGGATGCATCCAAGGGTGTACTGGTACAGACAAGACGTCATACCCGTATCTGTGCATTAATGGGTATTAAACATGTAGTATATGCAGTCAATAAAATGGATCTCATTGATTATGATGAGAATGAGTTTAAGAATATTGCAAAGCAGATCAAGATCATGACAGGCGAGTATGATTTTGAGACCATGCATATTATTCCGGTATCTGCAACTGTTGGTGACAATATCACCACAGAGTCCGCAAAGACACCGTGGTACAAGGGTGGTACCCTTCAGAACTATCTGGAGACCATCGATGTGACAGATCATTCCGACGAGACCGGATTTGTTATGCCGGTACAGCGTGTAAGCCGTCCGGATCGTACCTTCCGTGGTTTCCAGGGCGAGGTTGAGGTTGGAGAGATCCATGTCGGTGATGAGATCACCTCTCTGCCAAGTGGTGAGACCGCAAAGGTTAAGAGCATTCTCAATACCAACAAGGAAGTTGACAATGCTTCCAAGGGACAGGCTGTAACTATTCAGCTTGATACAGAGATTGATGTCTCCAGAGGATGTATGCTTTGCAAGGATGTAAAGCTTCATACCAATAAGATGTTTACATCAACACTTCTGTGGATGGACGATAATAAGCTGGTAGCAGGAAAGAACTATTTCCTGAAGCTTGGTACCAAGATGGTACCGGCTGTTGTTATGAATATCAAGTATAAGGTTGATGTCAATGAGGGTACTCATGTACAGACCGATAAGCTGTATAAGAATGAGATTGCATGCTGTGATATTGCATGTTCGGATACTATCGTATTTGACGAGTTCAAGCATCATAAGGAGCTGGGCGGTTTCGTATTGATCGACCGTATCACCAATATGACTTCTGCCTGTGGTGTTGTAGAGCATCCGCTTCGCCGTGACGACAATCTCACATGGCATAATATGGACATTACCAGAGAGCTTCGAGCACAGCAGAAGGGACAGGAGCCAAAGACAATCTGGATGACAGGTCTGTCAGGTGCCGGTAAGTCTACTCTGATCAACGAGGTAGAAAAGAGACTTTTTGCACAGGGCAAGCATACCATGCTTCTGGATGGAGATAATGTGCGTATGGGTCTGAATAAGAATCTGGGCTTCAAGGAGCAGGATCGTATCGAGAACATCCGTCGTGTGGCTGAGGTTGCGAAGCTTATGAATGATGCCGGTCTGATCACACTGACTTCCTTTATCTCTCCGTTTGCAAGTGACCGTCGCAGCGCAAGAGACATCATTGGAGATGACAATTTCATTGAAATCTATATCAGCACCCCTCTGGAGGAATGCGAGAGAAGAGATGTTAAGGGTCTCTACAAGAGAGCCCGCAGTGGCGAGATACCAAACTTTTCAGGTATTTCCAGTCCTTATGAGCCACCGGAAAATCCGGAGATTACGATTGATACGACAGGTATGACGGTAGAAGAGTCTGTGGATTATCTGATGGACGAATTAAAGAAATACATTTAATTCAAAAAGAAAATGAAAAATAGGTTGCAATATTCATACTAATGTAGTATGATTAGTATGAAAAGAATAAAAGAGGGTTTGGCTATATCTATAGCCAAACCTCTTTGTAGTTAAAGATATATATAATAAATAATATATTTTGTAATGAATCATATGAAAAATGATATAATATGGAGGATTCCTATGAATTTGGAAAAAGTACTTGAGGTAGCTAAAGAGGCAGCAGTAAAGGCGGGATATGCCATTATGAACGTATATGAAAATGCCGAAGATATGGAGATAACTTATAAGGATGGGGATATGCCTTTGACGGCGGCAGATAAGGCTTCTAACCGTATTATTGTGGATGCACTGAAGGAGGCGTTTCCGGAATATGCAATCCTGTCAGAGGAGGAAAAGGATGATCTTTCCCGGCTGGAAAATGATTTTTGCTTTGTGGTAGATCCATTGGATGGTACGAAGGAATTTATTAAAAGAAACGGTCAGTTCACAGTAAATATTGCATTATCCTATCAGCATAAATCTGTGCTGGGTGTTATCTATGTACCGGTAACTGGAGAGCTTTATTATGCAGCACAGGGACAGGGTGCTTATCTGGATACAAAGAACGAGAAGGGAAAGAGGCTTCAGGTCTCAGACTGTACAGACATTCACGAGCTTCGGATGGTAATGAGCAGCTCCCATGGCTGTGAACAGATGGACAAGCTGTTAGAAAAGTATCAGATTCGTAATTTTGTGAAAATGGGAAGCTCTCTGAAGGGGTGCGTTGTAGCAAAGGGAGAGGCCGAGGTATATTACCGTTTTAATCCTACCATGGAGTGGGATACCGCAGCGATGCAGTGCATTGTGGAGGAGGCCGGTGCAATCTTCCGGCAGATGGATGATACCCCGATGCTTTATAACCGCGAGGACAGCCTGAATGCAAAGGGATTTTATATTATTAACTCTATAGATAATAAATTGACATTGGATTAAAAATAAAAAGGGAGGCATACAACCATGAAAGAAAAAAAGAACAAAAAAAGTTTTAAGAGTGAGTTTGGTATGATGCTGGCCCTTTTAAAAATTGGTTTTATCGGTTTTGGTGGCGGAAGTGCCCTGATCCCGGTAATTGAAAAGGAAGTCGTCGAGGAACGTGGTCTTGTGACCGAGGAGGAGTTTAATAAAGATGTTCTGGTGGCAAGTATCACACCGGGAGCTCTTCCAATGGAGATATCCACAGGCCTTGGCAAACGGGCATACGGTGTAGGGGGCATGATCGCCTCCGCATTGATGCTGGCATTTCCGGGAGCACTGATCACCGTGGCAATGCTGGTGGCAATGTCACGCCTGCATTCGGGGATTTTAACACAGATTGAGATCTTATCCATTGGTATTTCTGCATTTATCGCCTGCCTTTTAACGGAATATTCTAGAAAAACTCTGGCAGAGGCGAGGGCAGAGAGTAAGGGACGATGGAAAAGAGCCGTTGTGATCCTGGCAGGTGTGTTTCTGTTGACCTGTGGCAAGGCTGTTTATGGCATTTTGGGATTGGAAGGTACGCCGTTAGTACATTTGTCAACTTTACAGGTGCTTGGTGTGTCCATGTTTGGTATTTTGTATACCCATTGTAAATTTAATCCCAAGAATTTGATCATATCCGGGGGATTGATCCTGAGTTATATTGCATGCTTAAGTATTGATTTCCCATATGAGCAGTATATCTGCAACGGCTTAAAGTCTGCTATGATCATTTTGGCAGTCTGGGGGCTTGTACGCAGCATTCTGGAGGATGGACAGAAGAAAAAGGTATCCCCAAAGAAAATGCTTCAGGAAGAAGCCGCATGGATTCTATTTTTTGTAGTACTTTCTGTTCCGGCAGTGTTTTATGGAGGTCATGTGCTGGAATTTCTGGGACAGGGGTTTCTTTCTTCAATCTTATCTTTTGGCGGAGGAGATGCGTATCTGTCCGTAGCAGACGGTATGTTTGTAAATTCCGGAATCATTGAGAAGGCAGATTTCTATGGCCATCTGGTACCGTTAGTAAATCTTCTTCCGGGGTCCATTCTCTGTAAAACACTGTCCGGAATCGGTTATCTGCTGGGTTTTGAGATGAGCAGCGGTAATATTCTGACAGGATGCCTTGTGGCTATGGCTGGCTTTGCATGCAGCGTGATGGCTTCCGGCGGTGTTTTCTGTTTGGTGGCATATATCTATGAATGTTTCGAATCCCTTCGGGTATTTCGTCTGTTAAGCCGCTGGATCCGCCCGATCATTGCGGGCACGCTCCTTACGGTTATGCTTTCCCTGTTTGCACAGAATATCAGCACAGGGACAAAGCTTGGCTTCCCTGTTTTTGTGTCTCTGGGAATGACAGCCGTGATCTATGGAATGAATCTTTTGCTGCTTTACGTATTAAAAAAGAAGAATGGCATGCTGATCCTTTGTTCCATTGCAGCAACTTTGATCCTTGGAAATGCCGCATTAATGCTGGTTTGATCATTTTTTTGTAAATTAAAATAAAAAAAATGAAAAAAAAGCTTGCATTTTTGGAAAAGCTAATATATAATATCTCAAGTACGGAACAGAGATGTGAAGTACAAGAGATAATTTGTGCGCGTAGCTCAGCTGGATAGAGCGTCTGACTACGGATCAGAAGGCCGGGAGTTCGAATCTTCTCGCGCACGCTATGAATCCTTGCAGCGAGTATTCGCAGCAAGGATTTTTTCGATATATAGGAAAATGTTTGTAACGTCGTGTGCATTAAGGGCGAAACGCTGGTTATACCCTTTTTTGTCTCACAGCGAAACAGTATGGAAGGAATGGAAAATATGGTTCAGTTAGCAGATTTACAGAGGATAGCAGGAGAACAGGCAGTACGTCAGCAGGAACCTATGTCCGCACATACGACATTTCGTATTGGCGGACCGGCAGATTATTTTGTAGAGGCAGGAAATGAGTCTGTGTTAAAGGGGCTGCTTCTTCTTTGTCGGGAGACAGAAACACCATTTTTTATTTTGGGCAATGGAAGCAATCTTCTGGTGTCCGATGAGGGATACCGGGGTGTGATGATCTCGCTGAGGGGATTTGATGAGATTTCCTTTCGGAAAGGAGAAGGTGCAGAAGCCGGTAAAACGGTCATGACAGCAGGGAGCGGCGTTCTCTTATCAAAGGCAGCGATGCAGGCAGCCGAGCGGGGACTGACAGGTTTTGAATTTGCCGGAGGCATTCCGGGCACGCTGGGAGGCGCAGTCACGATGAACGCCGGAGCTTACGGTGGGGAGATTAAGGATGTGATCCTTTCTGCACGGGTGATGACACAGGAGGGAGATATTACAGAGCTTTCCGCAGAGGAGCTTGCGCTGTCATATCGTCACAGCATCATTCAGGAGAAGGAGCTGATCGTTTTGTCGGCTGACTTTGCGTTTGATCATGGCGACGAGGAGCAGATCAAGGAGCAGATGCGCCAGTTAAATGCCCAGAGAAGGGAAAAACAGCCATTGGAATACGGCAGTGCGGGAAGTACCTTTAAGAGACCGGAAGGGTATTTTGCAGGAAAACTGATCCAGGATGCAGGGTTAAAGGGATACCGTTCCGGAGATGTAATGGTGTCGGAGAAGCATAGCGGTTTTGTGGTAAATGTAGGAAAAGGAACATACCGGGATGCCATGCGTGTGATCGAGCATGTGCAGAGAGCCGTCTATGAGCAGTTTGGAGTAGAGCTTGAGCTGGAAGTAAAACGAGTCTGATGGGCTTTGCGGAGAATGCCATTGTGGTATGAAAAACTATCTTAGATAACAGGAATGAGGATTCGTATGCGATTTGTAATTGTAACAGGAATGTCCGGAGCAGGCAGAAATTCTGTCATGAAAATGCTGGAGGATATGGGATACTTTTGCGTGGATAATCTGCCGGTACCCCTGATCCCGAGAATGTCCAAAATGATGCTGGAGGAAAACAGCCTGGAAAAGGTTGCCATCGGAATTGATATCCGTAACCAGCAGGGGCTTCTGGAGCTGGATGATATTCTGGATGAAATGCTGGCAGCCGGGGTGCGGTATGAGATTCTGTTTCTGGAGGCAGACAGCTCGGTGCTCATTAAGAGATATAAGGAGACGAGACGGAATCATCCCCTTGCCCTGCAGGGAAGAGTAGACAAGGCCATTGAAGCGGAGCGGGAGGAGCTTGCCTTTATTAAAAAGCGGGCGGATTATATTCTCGATACCAGCCATATGCTTGTGCGGGACCTGAAGCAGGAGATCGATAAGATCTTTCTGGGAAAGGAGGAATACGAGAACTTCTTTGTGACGATCCTTTCCTTTGGCTTTAAATATGGCATTCCGGAGGACTCGGATCTGGTATTTGATGTGCGTTTTCTGCCGAATCCATATTATATCCCGGATCTGAAGCCCCAGACCGGCAATGACAGGGCGGTTTATGATTATGTCATGTCCTCGCCGCAGGCGGTCACCTTTGAGAAGCAGCTGTTTGAGATGGTAGAGTTTCTGATCCCCAATTACATTCTGGAGGGAAAGAACCAGCTTGTGATCAGTATTGGCTGTACCGGAGGAAAGCACCGGTCCGTTACCCTTGTCAATGCACTGGCGAAGCATATGAAACAGCTTCCCTACAGTATTAAGGTGGAACACCGGGACATTGAGAAGGACCGGAAGCAGGGAAAGTAGGAACGGCACACAGCAAGGAGGCAAAATATGTCATTTTCCGGTAGTGTGAAACAGGAGCTTGTGCGTCAGCTTCCGTCGGCGAGACATTGTCAGATCGCAGAGCTAGCTGCATTATTTGATCTGAACGGAAGGATACGCCGCGGCAGGGATGGGAACGAATTTTTGGAAATACGCACAGAAAACTTGACAGTCGCCCGAAAATCTTATATGTTATTAAATAGTGTATTTCATAATCCTGTGGAGGTTCGTGTCCGTTGTCATAATATTCATGGAAACATCCGGGAGTATTATATTGAAGTAACCGAACGACATGCGATTATATCTATACTGAAAGCATTAAAAATGATGGATGAACAAGGTGGGATCACAGGTGATTGTCTGGGGCATCAGCATCGTCTCATACAAAATACCTGTTGTAAGCGCGCCTTTTTGCGAGGTGCATTTTTGGCAGCAGGTTCCCTGTCAGATCCGGAGAAGGCCTACCATCTGGAGTTCGCTGTTCTTTCGGAGGGGTTTGCTTCTTTCATCAGAGAGATGTTGGCGTTTTTTGAATTGGAGGCAAAAATCGTCAGGAGAAAAAGGTATTTTGTGGTGTACATAAAAGAGGGATCACAGATCGTTGATTTTTTAAATGTCGTAGAAGCCCATGTGGCTTTGATGGAATTTGAAAATATACGAATTGTGAAGGAGGTCCGCAATTCTGTGAATCGTCAGGTAAACTGCGAAACGGCAAATATTGGGAAAACCGTGGCGGCAGCGGCGAAGCAGATCGAGGACATCAAATATATTGAATGTAATATGGGGTTACGAGGGCTGGCGAAGGGATTGCGCGAGACAGCAGAGCTGCGGCTGGAATATCCGGACGCATCACTGCAGGAATTGGGACAGATGCTCAATCCGCCCATTGGCAAATCAGGGGTCAATCACCGGCTGCGGAAATTGGGAAATATTGCAAATGAATTGAAAGAGAAGAGAGGATTCTCTGATTCAAAAAGGAGGAAAATGTAACCATGATTACAAAGAAGATTAAGATTCAGATACAGAGTGGTCTGGAGGCAAGACCGGTGGCTGTTCTTGTACAGGTGGCAAGTCAGTATTCCAGCAGCATTTATGTTGAGGTGGAGGACAAGAAGGTCAATGCCAAAAGTATCATGGGAATGATGACCCTTGGACTGGCGGCCGGAGAAGAAGTCGTTGTTTCTGCGAACGGAGATGACGAACAGAATGCTATGGATGATATTGTAAAATATCTGAGTACATCACAGGCATAATGGTAGAAAATGACGAGCCGTTTGATCTTGTATCAGACGGCTTTTTCGGTATATAGGAAAATGCTCGTAACGTAAAAGCGAGCAAGGCCAAAATGCTGGTTTTGCCCTTTTTCGTTTAATGGAGGATATATGGGATTTACGCATTTGCATTTACATACGGAGTATTCTCTTCTGGATGGCTCCTGCAAGATCGGAGAGCTGATGGCAAGAGCGAAGGAGCTTGGCATGGAGAATATTGCCATTACAGATCATGGGAATATGTACGGTGTGATCGATTTTTACCGGGCTGCTTTAAAGGAAGGGATCAATCCCGTGATCGGCTGTGAGGTTTACGTGGCACCAGGCTCCCGGTTTGACCGGGAAAATGTCAGGGGAGAGGACCGCTACAACCATCTGGTACTTCTGGCTGAGAATAATACCGGTTATGCCAATCTGATGAAGATTGTTTCCATTGGATTTACCGAGGGATTTTATTATAAACCCCGTGTGGATATGGAGGTTCTGGAAAAGTACCATGAGGGAATTATCGCCCTGAGTGCCTGTCTGGCTGGTATTGTGGCAACAAATCTCAGACAGGGCTTTTATGAGGAGGCCAAAAAAGAAGCGCTCCGTCTGTCTGAGATTTTTGGACCGGATCATTTTTATCTGGAGCTTCAGGATCATGGCATTGATGCCCAGAAAACGGTGAATCAGGGACTTCTTCGTATGAGTCAGGAGACAGGGCTGGAGTTGGTTGCCACGAACGATGTGCATTATATCCGGGCAGAGGATGCGGAGCCTCATGATATTTTATTGTGTATCCAGACGCAGCATAAGGTGCAGGACGAGGATCGTATGCGGTATGAGGGCGGTCAGTTTTATCTGAAATCCGAGGAGGAAATGCTGGCGCTTTTCCCTTATGCAAAGGAAGCGGTGGAAAATACCTCCAAAATAGCACAGAGATGTCATGTGGATATTGAGTTTGGAAAATATAAGCTGCCAAAGTTTGATGTGCCGAAGGGCTTTACCTCCTGGGAGTATCTGAAGCATTTGTGTTATGAAGGAATCCACCGGCGTTATGCGGATGTGACGCCGGAGATTCAGGAGAGGCTGGATTATGAGTTAAATACCATTAAGAATATGGGATTTGTAGATTATTTTCTGATCGTGTGGGATTTTATTCATTATTCCAGAGAGCACGGGATCATTGTGGGACCGGGACGTGGTTCTGCAGCCGGAAGTATCGTGGCATACAGTCTGGAGATCACCAATATTGATCCGCTGGCGTTTGACCTGCTGTTTGAGCGTTTCCTGAACCCGGAGCGTGTGACCATGCCCGATATCGACGTGGATTTCTGCTATGAGAGACGGCAGGAGGTCATCGACTATGTCACCGAGAAGTATGGACGGGATCATGTGGCACAGATCGTTACCTTCGGTACCATGGCGGCCCGTGGTGTGATCCGTGATGTGGGGCGTGTGCTGGATATGCCTTATGCCTATGTGGATACCATTGCAAAGTCCGTGCCTATGGAGAAGGATATTACTATTGCCAAGGCGATCGCACAGAATCCGGATCTTCGCAAGCTTTATGAGACCGATGAGCAGACGAAATATCTGTTGGATATGGCACAGAAGCTGGAGGGACTGCCTCGTCATACTTCCATTCATGCGGCGGGTGTTGTGATCGCACCGGAGCCGGTAGATCATTTTGTACCTCTTTCGAAGGGATCGGAGGGAAATGTCACTACGCAGTATACTATGACCACGCTGGAGGAGCTGGGGCTTCTGAAAATGGACTTTCTGGGGCTTCGTACATTGACGGTAGTACAAAATGCTGCCAAAATGTGTGGCATGAGTGATGAGGACATGCTGCGACTGGATCTGGAGGATGAAAATGTATGGAAGCTCATATCCAGCGGACGTACTGAGGGCATATTCCAGTTGGAGAGTGCAGGGATGAAGCAGTTCATGAAGGAATTGCAGCCGGAGAGCATGGCGGAGATCGTAGCAGGTATTTCCCTGTATCGTCCGGGTCCGATGGATTTTATCCCGCAGTATATCGCAGGAAGAAGTAACAGGGATTCCATTACCTATGACTGTCCGCAGCTTGAGCCGATCCTTGCAACTACTTATGGATGTATCGTCTATCAGGAGCAGGTTATGGAGATTGTCCGGAGTCTCGCAGGCTACAGCTATGGACGAAGTGATCTGGTGCGCCGTGCCATGTCCAAAAAGAAGGCAAAGGTGATGGAAGCGGAACGGAAGAACTTTGTCTACGGAAACGAGGAAGAGGGCGTAAAGGGCTGCATTGCCAACGGCATCTCTGAGGAGGTTGCCAACAAGATCTATGATGAGATGATCAGTTTCGCCGCATATGCATTTAACAAATCCCATGCAGCGGCGTA
>JBNMJP010000014.1:0-20485 GCA_050873905.1 Jutongia sp.
CTCCGGTGTAGTTCCACAACATCCTCCCAGCACATCTGCTCCCGCCTCTGCCAGCACACACATCTCCTCGGCAAAGGTCTCCGGTCCCATGTCATATACCGTCTCTCCATCTACAAGCTGAGGCAGTCCGGCATTTGGCTTGGCAACGATCGGCAGAGCCGTATACCGGCACATCTTCTCGATCACAGACACCATCTTGTCCGGTCCCGTAGAGCAGTTGACACCGATGGCATCCACACCCATCGCCGTCATCACAAGAGCCGCCGTCTCCGGGTTGGTTCCAAATAATGTTCTCCCGTCCTCCGCAAAAGTCAGCGTCACCATCACCGGAAGCTCTGAGGCCTCCTTCACTGCCAGTACGGCCGCCCTGCACTCCTGCAGACTCATCATGGTCTCCACCACGATAAAATCAACGCCTGCCTCTACCAGATATCCGATCTGTTCCTTATAGATGTCTACCAAATCCTCAAAGGGCAGACTTCCCACCGGATATAACTGCTGTCCCGTCATGGTTATATCACCGGCTACAAGTACCTGACGATCCGTATCTGCCTGACGGATTGCCTCAAAGGACAAGCCCGCCAGCTTCCGGTTCATCTCTCCGATCTGATCTGCCAGACCATACTCCTCCAGCTTAATGCGGTTGCCGGAAAAGGTCGGGGCATACAGCACGTCCGATCCTGCTTCTATATATTCTCTCTGGAGTCCCACTAACACCTCCGGGTGCTCCAGAATCCACTCCTCCGGACATACTCCCGTAGGCATTCCACGCTTCTGGAGATTCGAGCCTGTGGCTCCATCCAGAATCATTTTTCCCTTAGCGATAAATTCCTGAAACTCTTTTCTCGTCATATATATTTCTTCACCTTTCTCATTACAAGTAATTTTTAGCGTTTTCATAGTACCACATATCCCCCGTATGGTTCAAGAATAAGCATTTGCTATTTTCTTTTTTTTCATTTTCATATATACTGGTACAGATGAAATAAGTAACGGAGGATTTTTATTATGATCTTACAATGCAGTCATATCAGCAAGTCATTCGATGGCAATACCATCCTTGATGATATCTCTTTTCATATAAATGAACAGGAAAAAACAGCCATCGTCGGCATCAATGGCTCCGGCAAATCCACCCTCTTAAAGATACTCATGGGGGAATATGAGGCAGATGACGGCGAGATCATCATACAGAAGGATGCGGTGATCGGATATCTGGCCCAGAATCAGGACATTGATTCCGCCAAATCCATTCTGGAGGAGATGCAGGATGCCAAAAAGGACGTCATTGCTCTGGAACAGGAACTCAATGATACCACGGAGCAGATGAACCATGCCGAAGGTGCAGAGCTGGAAAAGCTGATCCAAAAGGCAGACAATCTTCGTCATCGCTTCGAGTTGGCAGGGGGCTATACCTATCACAGTGAGCTGATCGGTGTCCTAAAAGGACTTGGCTTTGCTGAGGAGGAGTTTTCCAAACCGGTTTCCACCCTTTCCGGCGGCGAACGCACCCGGGTAGCTCTCGGTAAAATGCTTCTCACCTCCCCGGATCTGATCATTCTGGATGAGCCGACTAACCATCTTGATATGAAAGCGATCCGCTGGCTGGAAAATTATCTGTCCGGCTACCGTGGTGCCGTGATCATCGTGGCGCATGACCGTTATTTTCTGGATAAGATCGTCACGAAAGTAGTGGAGATCCGCCAGCATAAGGCAACGGTTTATCAGGGCAATTACAGTCAGTTTTCCGAAAAGAAACAGGCAATGTTAGATACCCAGATGAAGCAGTATATGAACCAGCAGGCAGAGATCAAACATCAGGAAGCAGTCATTGCCAAATTAAAATCCTTTAACCGGGAAAAATCCATCAAGCGTGCCGAAAGCCGCGAAAAGCAGTTAGACAAAATAGATCGTCTGGAAAAGCCGGTAGAAGAAAATACCCGCATGAACCTTTTGTTTTCTCCAAGGATCCAGAGCGGCAATGATGTCCTCTCAATCGAGCATTTAAGCAAAGCCTTTGACACTGAGACCCTTTTTACGGACATCAGTTTTGAGTTAAAACGCGGGGAACGTGTTGCGATTATCGGAGATAACGGCTCCGGCAAAACAACAATCCTGAAAATTATCAACAATCTGGTGGATGCCGACGGCGGCACCGTGCGTCTGGGAACAAATGTAGAGATCGGCTATTACGATCAGGCACATCAGGTACTCCACGGAGAAAAGACGATCTTTGAGGAACTGCAGGATGATTATCCAACCATGACAAACACAGAGATCCGTAACATCCTTGCCGCATTTCTTTTTACGGAGGATGATGTATTCAAGCAGATTTCCAAGCTCAGCGGCGGCGAGCGTGGACGTGTTTCCCTTGCCAAGCTGATGCTCTCCGATGCCAATTTCCTGATCCTGGACGAGCCGACCAACCACCTGGATATTGATTCCAAGGAAATTCTGGAGCGTGCGGTCAACCACTTTGAAGGAACTGTTTTATACGTTTCTCATGACCGTTACTTTATTAACCGCACCGCAACCCGTATTCTGGATCTGACACAGAAGCAGCTTGTGAATTACATCGGTAATTATGATTATTATCTGGAGAAAAAGGAGGCCAATGAACAGGCACAGCTCACTGCCCCGGCCGTCGATCCGGACAGTCGGACAGCCGATACCGCTTCCGACTCCAAGCTTACCTGGCAGCAGCAGAAGGAGGAGCAGGCTCGTCTCCGTAAAAAGCAGAATGCACTGAATAAGGTCGAAAAAGAAATCGCAGAACTGGAAGAAAAAAACGAGTCTCTGGAAGCACAGTTATCGGATCCCAAAAACGGGACAGATATCGCGCTTCTTCAGAAACTCGCATCGGAAAAGGAAGCCAATGACGAACGCCTCCTTGTTCTTATGGAAGAATGGGAAAATCTCGCAGAGGATTAAGCTCTGCTGTTCTCCCCGGAATGGAGATCATCGGATCTCCACTCCGGGATGAGATTTTGCCTTTCTTCTTTTTTTGTTTTCATACATCCGGTCATCGGCAATCCTCAGATAATTCTCTACGGTCCGTTTTCCATCCGGTATTCCCATATAATATCCAAGACTTGCACCGATCGTATATGGTTTGTTTAAGGATTCATTAGCACTGTCAATAAACTCCTGAAAACGGCTCATATACCTTTCTACCTTTTCATCGGAATAATTCTTTCCAATCACCACATACTCATCCCCACCGGAACGGATACAGATTTCTCTGTCCTTTGCCGCATACATCATGGCATTGGCAATGGTGGTAATACAGATATCTCCCTCCTCATGACCATACTGGTCATTTACCTGCTTCAGACCATCCATATCAATCTCCATGATCATAAACTGTTCGTTATTCCTGACACAATCTTCACACATCTTTTCGCCGAACTTCTCCAGACCACGACGATTATATAGCCCCGTCAGGGTATCCCTGACATAAAGAGACTCCAACTCATCTGCCACCTGATGAAGCCGCTGCTTCATACGGAAGTTTTCCAACGCACTGTCCAGATGAATGAACCAGGATTTGATATTGACATCGGATACCAGATCATAATCAATCTGCAAAACGACATACCCCATATAATACTGCAGATAATGAAGCGGAATGATATAAACCGGATCCTCGTCTTTAACAAACACTCCCGGTATCAACTGACATGCCGGAAACCTCTGTGGCTCCAAAACACGGGATTTATAGATTCCCATCACCATATCTACCATGCACATACTCTTGCCATAGGACATCTCCGGTAATGGAAGCTGCTGCTCCCAGTGGTCCGCCAGACACAGGGTAAAGCTCTTAAATCCAGTCTCCCGAAGTACATACTTTTGCAGACACTGTGTAAAGTCCTTCAGATCCTTTGCATTGGCAAGCATGGTAACCATCGCCGATGCGGCGGTTTCCAGATATAATACCTTGTCAAGCTCTGTACTAAGCTTGGTAGCATACTGACCATCATCATCGCCCCCGTTTGCACCACAACCACAGGACTGACGAAATACAATCTCCTCCGGCAGGTATGTATCACGAGGGACTTCTTCTCCATTCCAGATCTGCTCCAGAATATCAATTGCCTTTTCTCCCATCTGACGCATCGGCTGACGGATTGTCGTAATCGACGGTTCACAAAAACGCCCCTCCGTCACATCATCATATCCGGATACCATAACCTGCTCCGGCACCTTGATCCCATGTGTTTTCAACGCACCGATCACCGAAATCGCCATATAATCATTGGCACAGACAATCGCCTCCGGAAGCTCCTTTCCGGAAGAAAGAATCTCCTCGACAATCCCCTGACCACAATTTTTCCAGAAATTACCCCAATGGATCCGTTCCTTCTCCACCGGCAGACCATTCTGCTCCATGACCTTCTTATAAATATCCAGCCGGAACATAGAATGCGGATTATCCTGCGGACCTGTCACCAGATCCACCTTCGTACAGTGATGTTTTTCAATAAAATGACGGATCATTTCTGCAAATGCTTCCCGATCATCCACATAAATATTATGTACATTATCAAGCTCTACTTCCATAGGGGTTCGAAAATTAATCACCGGGCAATGATAACGGTTTTGAATCAGATTATTAATCTCTGCATACTGTGATCTTGCAAATGCATCATATAAAAGCAGCACGCCATCTGCCGCATCAGGATCTGCCAAACGAAATACACTTCGCTCTCCCTCATCGTATCGGATATTGGTTGTTTCCTCTATACCTATATTGCTATTATCCCCAAAACAGGTAAAAAACAGCAGACGATATCCCCGTTCCTTTCCCACTTTTTCAATAGAATGACGCAATTCCGAAACGTATTCTGCATATACCTGTGGAAGATATACCACAATATTTTTTCTCTTTTTGGTGTCAGTCATCTCTTTCTATCCCTTCCCAAACAAAAGCTTACGTATAAAAAGAATTATATATCTTTTGTTTTACAATGTCAACGAATCCTCCTGCATTCACCGCTTATTTCTGCCACAATACAGGCATTTACTTTTCCTCTGCCAACAGGTACAATATAAATATATTTCAAATAATATTTAAATGACACAATCTGTCCGTCTATCCCCTTTTTCGGACAGATTCAGGAAGGGTATGGTGATTATTATGAATAATATCTACGATAAACTTATGAAATGCTATGACTGTTTTCAAAAGAAAATCCATTTTACTCCGGAAATTGCTCTTGTTCTTGGCTCCGGTCTCGGAAATTACGCTTCTAACATAAAAATCGAAGCGACTCTGGATTACCACGATATTGACGGTTTCCCGGTTTCTACCGTACCAGGTCATCAGGGACGGTATATTTTCGGATATGTAGAGGATGTTCCGGTCGTGTGTATGCAGGGACGTGTCCACTACTATGAAGGGTATCCGATCAGTGATGTGGTACTTCCGATCCGGCTGATGAAATTAATGGGTGCAAAGGTTCTTTTCCTGACCAATGCTGCCGGTGGAATTAACAAAAACTTCCACGCCGGAGATTTTATGCTGATCAAAGACCAGATTTCCAGCTTTGTGCCTTCTCCGCTGATCGGACCAAATATCGACGAACTCGGAGTACGTTTTCCGGATATGAGCGACATTTATGACCAGAAGCTCCGCCATGTGATCCGCCGTACAGCAGGCCATCTGGAAATTCCACTGCAGGAGGGTGTATATATCCAGCTTACCGGACCAAACTATGAATCACCCGCAGAGGTGCAGATGTGTAAGGTTCTCGGTGCCGATGCCGTTGGTATGAGTACCGCCTGTGAAGCGGTTGCCGCAAACCACATGGGCATGCAGATCTGTGGTATTTCCTGCATCTCCAATCTCGCCTGTGGTATTTCCGAGCATCCGCTGAATCACACAGAAGTGCAGGAAATGGCAGACAAGGCTGCCCCGCTGTTTGAAAAACTTGTGACCGGATGCATCATTGATATCTCAGCTGCGATCAATAATAAATAACACAAAAGTAAACATTTTGTATGATTCTGTATCAAAAATGAACTGACAGAAAGAAGGTGCCTTATGGAAATACGATCAAACAATATACGGATCCATCATGCCCGTATCCTTTCCATGGAAAAAGCTGCATCTGCCGGAGCCCCGGATCTGCCTGTCACAGATGGCGAAATCCATATTTGTAATGATAGGATCACCTATGTGGGAGATTCCCAAACCGCTCCTTCTGCAGACTGGAACCGGGAAATTGATGCGGATGGCAATATTATTATGCCGGGGTTTAAAAATGCACATACCCACTCCGGCATGACCTTTCTGCGCTCCTACGCAGACGACCTTCCACTGCACAACTGGCTTTATGATAAAGTATTTCCTTTAGAAGCCCAGTTGACCCCTGAGGACATCTACTGGTGCTCCCGTCTTGCGATCATGGAATACCTGACCAGCGGCATCACCTCCAATTTTGATATGTACCAAAAAACGGATGCCATTGTCAGAGCATCTGTGGACTCAGGCTACCGTACCGTGCTTTGCGGAAGCGTCAACAATTTTGTAAGCAGCGTGGAAGAACTGGAGCAGCATTATCTCCGATATAATAACTATCATCCATTGATTTCCTCCCAGCTTGGATTTCATGCAGAATATACCACCGGCGAGGAAATCCTCCGGGGTATTGCAGATTTAAGCCACAAATATAAAGCTCCTGTGTATACACACAGCTCCGAAACAGTCTCTGAGGTTACCGACTGTGCCAAACGCACCGGTTATACCCCGACAGTTTACATGGAGCGTCTGGGGCTTCTGGAGCATGGCGGAGGCGGTTTTCACTGTGTTCATATGACCGAGGAGGATCTTGATATTTATAAAGAAAAGGGCTTATGGGTTGTCACAAACCCATCCTCAAATCTTAAGCTTGCCAGCGGAATTGCCCCTCTGACCCATATGCTGGACAAAGGGATCTCTCTGGCGATCGGCACCGATGGGCCAGCCAGCAATAACTGTCTGGATATGTTCCGGGAAATGTTTCTGACCACCGCCTTACAAAAAGTAACGGATCAGGATGCCTCTGCGATGGATGCCAATATCGTTCTTCGCATGGCAGCCTCAAACGGAGCCCCGGCAATGTGCCTGCCCGATTGTGACTGTCTTGCTCCGGGCAAACAGGCTGATCTGATCATGCTGGATATTCACCAGCCAAATATGCAGCCAATCAATGATATTGCCAAAAACATTGTCTACAGCGGCAGCAAACAGAATGTCTTAATGACTATGGTTGCCGGCAGGATCCTGTATGAAAACGGAACATATAAAATAGGCGAAGATCCTGAACGGATCTCCGCCAAAGTAAACGAAACTATCCACCGTATTGCCCGGTCATAACATTCGATTTTTTTTGAATATCACAAAAAGTATAATACAGATCAATACCGTGGCAACTGAAATAAGTAAAAAAGCATGTGCTGTCTGTGCCAGCGGAACACTTACGTTCATCCCGAAAAATCCGGATATGATCGTTGGCACAGCCATCACTAACGTAATCGCTGTCAAATACTTCATGACATTGTTCAGCCGGTTATCGATCACCGAAGACAAAAGCTCTCTGGTTCCATTGATAATATCACGGTAAATACCTGTCATCTCGATCGCCTGCTGATTCTCTACGATAATATCATCCAGGAGCTCTTTATCCTCCGGATATTGCTCCAGTCTCTTATAACGTGTCAGACGATCCAGCACAACCGCATTCGCTCTCAGGGATGTCGCAAAGTATACCAGTGTGGACTCCAATGCGTGAAGATCGATCAGATCGATATCCTCGGTATCTCCATCAATCCGCTCCTCAATTTCTGTTCTCTTTTTGTCAATGATCCGCAGCGCACTCTGATATAATGTGGCGATCCGGAACAATATCTGATATACAAAACGAAGTCTTTTCTTGGTACTAAACTCCTTAACTCTCCCCAGAACAAAAGACTGCAACACCGGCGTATCCTCCGTGCATACCGTAATGATCGCGTCCTGTGTCAATATAATACCCAGAGGAATTGTGGTATACGCTTCCTTGTCCATACGGATCTCTGTCGTCGGAATATCCACCAGGATCAGCGTATAGCCGTCCTCCAGCTCGATACGGGAGCTCTCCTCTTCATCCAATGCCGCCAGCAGGTCTGTAATATCCACATCCAGCTTTCTGGCATATTCCTCTCCCTCGCCTTCCGAAGGATTGACCATTTGCACCCAGACTCCCTCTGTTAATTCATCCTCTTCGTGAATCTTTCTATCATCTGTACGATATATCTTAACCAATCCAATCACACCAATCTATAGTTTCTATCTAACCCCATATACAAGTCAGATCATCTGCATAAACAGTATAACATTTTTCTTTCATGTTCGACAACCCCGAACTTGTGGGAAAGCAAATGCTTTACATACTTTTTACAGGTCTCCCGTCTAAAATAAAGAAATCCCCTGTTTTGGCAGTTCCTCCTTAATCTTCTCCAGCATCCGGTAACGAACATCCCAATAATGCTCCGTCGCAACCCACGCTTTCGCCTGAAGCTTCACTCTGCCGGGATTTAATTTGTCAATATTTACGCTCTGAGTACGATCCTGACAGATCTGTGGATCCTTTTCCATCAATCCAAGAATAATCTTCCGAACTTTGGATATATCGGCATCATATCCCACCATAAAATCCAGGATCAAAAGCCGGTAATCCTCCTGGGATGTATTAATAATATTTCCATTTGACAATGTTCCATTCGGTATCACGACGACTTTATTGTCCGTGGTGACGATCCGGGTATAAAAAATATCAATATTTCGTACCGTGCCTTCTACACCGGTTGCTATAATATAATCCCCCACACGAAACGGCTTCATCAGAAGGATCAGAATGCCGCCCGCAAGATTTGACAGACTTCCCTGCAGAGCAAGACCTACTGCCAGACCTGCTGAGCCGATGATCGCCACAATGGAGCTGGTCCCGACTCCCAGAATTCCTGCGACACAAAAAATCAGCAGAATGTATAGCACCACATTACCAAGAGACATAATAAACTTGTGGACACTGACCTCTACACCGCCCCGCTCCATCCACCGGTTCAGAAGCTTCAAAAGTAACGAGATCACTTTTCTGCCGATCAGAAAAACGATCAGTGCGATCAGCAGCGTCTTGCCTAAATTTAATAACGGTTCTCTCTGTGCCATGAGATATTCCAGTAAAAAACTGGTCTTTTCCTCTGCAGAAGCATTGGAATTCATCTGCTCCACAACCTCCTGCACATCCACCGGCACCGGACTTCCTGTGGGAACCGGTGTTCCCGTAGCTGTCGTGGCAGCAAGCATCATAAATCCTCTTGTTAAAATCTGTCCTGTCATATCTGTCTTCACATCTTTCTATATTCGTAACTGTTATTTTTCAATATACTTAAACACACTGATGCCCAGTGGAGGAACTTCAATGGAAATGGAATACTCCTTTCCATCCCACGGAACAGCTTTCGCACGTTTCTGTCTCGGATTACCATGTCCGGAACCACCAAACACCTCAGCATCACTGTTAAAGATTTCCTTATACTTTCCGGCACATGGCACTCCCACCTTAAAATTTTCATAAAGAACCGGGGTAAAATTACAAATTACAAGAAGACTTTCCTGATTCTCCTCACTATGCCGCATAAACGTAATAATACTGTGATCTGCATCCATACTGCTGAGCCATTCAAAGCCATCCTCCCTGTGATCCATCTCATACAGAGCCGGATGAGCCCGGTAAAATGCGTTTAATTCAGCCACATAATGCTGCAATTTCTGATGCTCCCGATCCCCGGCCTCATCCCATGGGAGGCTTTCCTTTTCATTCCACTCCGTGGTCTGTCCAAATTCCTGTCCCATAAAGAGAAGCTTTTTGCCGGGATGCATCATCATAAATCCGTAAGCAGCTCTTAAATTGGCAAATTTCTGATCCTCATCTCCCGGCATTTTCGCATACATAGATCCCTTCAGATGAACTACCTCATCATGGGACAACACCAGAATAAACCGTTCGCTATACGCATAGATCATACTGAATGTCAGCATGCCATGACGTCCCTTTCGGAATAATGGATCTGTCTGCATATAAGAAATAAAATCATTCATCCATCCCATATTCCATTTCATATCAAATCCAAGACCGCCTTCGTCAGGCTTTGCTGTCACCTTCGGCCATGCCGTGGATTCCTCCGCGATCAGCCAGGCTCCCGGACATTCTCTGTGGAATACCTCACTGAGATTTTTTAACATCTCAATGGCCTCCAGATTTTCATTACTGCCATACATATTAGCAACCCATTCGCCGTCCTTTTTGCCATAATCCAGATAAAGCATAGAGGCTACGGCATCCATACGGATCCCGTCTGCATGATATCGTTTCACCCAGAACAATGCATTTGCGATCAGGAAATTCGCTACCTGAGGGCGACCATAATTATAGATCAGTGTTCCCCAATGAGGATGCTCCCCCTGTCTTGGATCCATATGCTCATACAGGCATGTCCCGTCAAATCTCGCCAGACCATTTTCATCCTTTGGAAAATGAGCCGGTACCCAGTCCAGAATTACTCCAATGCCCTGACGATGCATATAATCCATAAAATACATAAAATCCTCCGGGGATCCATATCTTGAGGTAACTGCATAATAATCTGTCACCTGATATCCCCATGATTCATCCAAAGGATGCTCCATCACTGGCATTAATTCAATATGAGTATAGTGCATCTTTTTCACGTAATCGGCCAAAAGAGGGGCTAACTCCCTGTAATTGTAAAACTCCAGATCACAAGTAACATTTTCCAGCGAGCTACAATCCTTTTTCATCCATGATCCCAAATGCACCTCATAAATAGAAACCGGTTCTTTTTCAAAGCTTTTGGACTTACGGGCCTCCAGCCATTTATCATCCTTCCATTTAAAATCCGTCGTATTGCAGACAATACTTGCATTGGCCGGTCTCTGTTCGCAATATGTTCCATAAGGATCCGTTTTTAACAATAATGTCTTATAATTTACTTTAATCTCATACTTATAGATCGCTCCCTGATCCACCCCCGGAATAAACAGAGCAAACACGCCACTGTCCCCAAGCCTGCACATCTGGTGGATCCGACCATCCCAATGATTAAAATCCCCCACCACACTGACTCTCATGGCATTGGGTGCCCATACAGCAAAATGGGTACCATACACACCGTTTTTCCGTGCGGAGCGTACATCCCACTCCGGCTCTGACTGACTGCCACATCCATAGACAGCCATGGTGTGTGCTCCCAGAAAATCATAAACTGAATAATGAATTCCATTGCTGAAACGATTTAATTCGTTGCTCCCTAAAAGCTCTGTATAAAGATAAGGATCTTCCACCTCTACACTATCCCCATTTTCGTACACTACATCAAATACATAGGGAATTAATTTCTTTTCCGGCAGGATAACTGCAAAAAAACCTGCATCATCTGCCTTTTCCATGACAAGGGTTTTCCCTGATTTTTTCAGTTTCAGTGAAACCTGCTTTGCATCCGGCTGAAATGTCTGTACCAGAAATCCACCTCTGATCTTGTGGGCTCCTAACAGTCTTTCCGGATGATCCTCCTCCGAATATACAATTCCCTCTATACCTGCCCAGTCCATTAAATCATACAATCTTTTATTCATTCTTATCTCCTCCCTCCAGATACCACGGTTTGTCCTTATGCTCCTCGGCATAAAGCATATCTTCCGGATCTATCCCGGCATCGTCTGAAGTAGTTTCTTCCTCATCCGGAGTATATTGAATCAATATTTTTTCCATGATCAAAGAGATCAATAACATATACGCTGACGGCATGATCAATAAAATTACAGGCAGAAATTTCCAACCCATCATCACCAGTGTTGCAAGTCCAAGAGTCAAAACCAGCATATAGACTGTCTGTCCGCCATGATGAATGGAAATAACTGCTGCATTTTGTACTGCTCCCACTGCATTGACCGTAAAACGGGACAGCACAGCAAAGGAATATATGATAATTGCCAGTGCAAAAAGAAAACATGCCATGGCAAGTCCGATCACAGCCGCTGATAAACTACCATGTCCCTGAGTCAGCAGCCGGAATGTCAACACTCCAAGCGCTCCCTCCGCAACCGCCAGTATCACCCATACCCCGGTTGCCGTCTTGAAATTCGTAACAAAGCTGTGCTTATATTCCTGCCAGACCTTTCCCCTGTCTCTCCTGATCACCTTCACGCAGGTATAATACATAGCCGTCCATGCTGCACCTATGGTAAAAACAGGGATACAGCTGATCAGAAAAATAACATTCAATATGATCATGTCAATGAATTTTGACAAATATACTACCGGTTTGCTTTCAAAAAATCGTTCCATAAAAAACCCCTAAATCTAATCTACGTCTAAATCTCATGTATAAATAATCCACTCCGAAGCTTTGGCTCAAACCATGTAGATTTTGGAGGCATTAAAAGCCCTGCATCAGCCACCGCAAACAGCTCTGCGATGGAAGTCGGATACATGGCAAATGCCACCTTCATGTCTGTCTGGGCGCGTCTCTCCAGCTCCTCCAGTCCACGGATACCACCTACAAAATCAATCCTGTCATCCGTGCGGGGATCATGGATTCCTAACACCGGTTCCAGCAGATATTCCTGAAGAAGTGAAACATCCAGAGATTTGACAGCATCTGACTCCGCAAGCATTCCCTCAGATGCTTCCAAAAGATACCACTGTCCCTCCAGATACATGGTAAACTGTCCCTTGCGCTGTGGCGGCTGTGCCGTTTCTCCCAGCTTGGAAACCTTAAATATCTCCCCTGTCTTTTTCAGAAAATCCTCTGTGGAAAGACCGTTGAGATCACGAACGACTCTGTTGTAATCCATGATCATCAGCTGATCGTCCGGGAATAAAACCGACAGAAAATAATTAAACTCCTCTGTTCCATCATATCCCGGATGCTCCTGTCGTCTCTTCAAGCCAACCTTTACTGCCGAAGCAGCTCTGTGATGGCCATCCGCAATATAAATATCATCAATCTCCGCAAAGGTGTCCTGTATCGTCTTTACCTGATCGGCAGCCGAAATTTTCCACACGGTATGAGAAATCCCATCCACTGCGGTAAAATCATATAATGGTACTTCCTTTTCCATAACAGAAGAAACTACCCGGTTGATCTCCTCTTGGGAACGGTATGCCAGAAAGATCGGACCTGTCTGGGCACTCAGGGTATCCACATGACGGATACGGTCCTGCTCCTTTTCTTCTCTCGTATTTTCATGCTTTTTGATCACATTTTCCAGATAATCATCCACAGAGGCACATGCCACGATACCTGTCTGAGCCCTTCCATTCATTGTCAAACGATAAATATAGTATGCATTATCGCAATCGGATACATAAACACCATCCTTCTTCATCTGCGCCAAAAGTTCAGCCGCTTTCTGATATACGCATGGATCATATGTATCTACCTCATCCGAAAACTGTGTCTCTGCTCTGTCGATCTTCAAAAAAGAAAGAGGCTCTCTCTCGACTTCTTTTTTGGCCTCCTGACGATTATATACATCATATGGAAGAGCTGCCACTCTGTCTGCAAGTTCTTCCACCGGTCTTACTGCCATAAACGGTTTTATCTTTGCCATAGTATCTTACAATCCTCCTGTAAATATTACTCTAATTATATCAGAAACCGCCATAAAATCCTATCCCCTTTCACAAAAAATGTGCTATACTCTAAGGAATGTATGATCATAATATAATCCAAAGGAGATAATATATGCTTTCACTGAAAACGGACCGCCTGGTGATCCGGGAAATGACAAAAAACGACTTCGATGATTATTTTCGCATCTGCCATCAGCCGGAGGTCCATCCATATGTTCCACATATATCTGACAACTACGATATCGAATACGCCCGCTTTGTCTCTTACATCCAGATGGTGTATGGCTTCTACGGCTTTGGTTTATGGGGTATCTTTCTGAAGGATCAGGATATTCTGATCGGCCAGGCAGGGATTGAGAGTCAGATTGTTGACGATAACGGAGAAATTATGCTGTCCTATTTTCTGGACAAAAATTACCGTTCCAAGGGCTATGCACTGGAGGCATGCGAGAAAATTCTGAAATATGCCCGGGAAGATCTGGAATTTGACCGCATTGTAGCTGTCATTGATCCAGATAATCTGCCTTCCATCCGCTTAGCCGGATCTCTCGGATTTCAGCGCACGAAAGAGACGGTTTATCAGGACAAACCGGGAGATCTCTATGTATGGGAGGAAAATACCGCTTCTTAGTTCTCATATACAGAATAACAGGGCTGCCGGTATCTGACCGCTGACAGCCCTGTTTTTTTTCAGACATAGATGCCCGCCGTTATCTTTTATTGGTATTTTTTGTATGATTCTTTTTGTTGTTGGTTGTCTTGTTGGTTGTCTTGTTATTTTTCTTATTTCCTGTATTATTCTTTGTGTCATTGGTATCGTCATCGCCATCCAGAGCATCGGCTGCATCATCCACAGCATCCTCTGTCCCATCGATCACATCGTCCACAGCATCTTCTGCTCCATCGACCGCATCATCAACGCCATCCTCCAGATCATCCACGACACCATCATCTCCATTCGGAGAATTTTGAGGATCCATGGTAGTCCGGTCTCTGTCGTCTTCCACTGCCGGAGAAGCCGTTGACTGGTCTGTCACAGAATTGTTGTTGGCACCACACCCTGCCAGACATCCTGCTGCCAGTGTCATTACAGTTCCTAATATCAATACTTTCTTTCTCATATCAACACCATACCTTTCCTTTTCATTGTTCTGTACTATTATTTCACGCACCAGTGAAAATATACATCTTTCTGAATTTCACATTATTTTTTTTCATGAATATATTTATCGTAAACCACTGTCTACATGAGGGCTGATATGAATCATCTGTTAGAAGTCAAAAACCTCTCCTATGCCTATCATACGCTGCAGGGAGAAACGCTGGTTCTGGATCGGGTAAGCTTTTCCATCGAGCCTGGAGAATTTGTGGCAATCGTTGGCCCCAGCGGCTGCGGTAAATCCACACTTCTTTCCCTGATCTGCCGGCTGCTGCAGCCCGATCAGGGAGAAATCCTGCTGCAGGAGAACAAGAAAACCGGATACATGCTGCAAAAGGACCATCTTCTGGAATGGCGTACCACACATAAGAATATTGCACTGGGACCGGAGATCAACCATCAGTCTGCAAACGGACTGCCTCAGAAAATTGATAATATGCTGAAAAAATACCAGTTAGACGGTTTCCGTAACGCAAAACCAAACCAGCTTTCCGGCGGCATGCGCCAAAGAGCAGCTCTGATCCGGACTCTGATGCTGGAACCGGATCTGCTTCTTCTGGATGAGCCCTTTTCCGCTCTTGATTATCAGACAAGACTTTCCGTCTCCGATGACGTCTGGGCAATCCTGAAAAAAGAAAACAAAACGGCTCTACTGATCACTCACGATATTTCGGAAGCCATCAGTATGGCAGACCGGATCATCATCCTTTCCTCCCGGCCCGCCACCGTCAAAAAAGAAATCACCCTGCAGTTAAGCTGTCCGGGAAAACGGACACCATTTCTTGCCCGGAGTTCTCCGGAATTTAAAGATTATTTTAATCTGGTATGGAAGGAGCTGAATAATCATGAGTGATCTGCAGCAGCAATTTTTACGAAAAGCAGCAAAACAAAAAAGAAAAATCCTCATTCTGCGTATTTTATTTTTTGTTATTTTTATTGCGCTCTGGGAGATCGCCACAAGATTGGAGTGGATGGATTCCTTTATTTTCAGCAGTCCGTCAAGAATTATTTTATGTTTTGCGGATATGGTCAAAATTCACACGATCTTTTACCATGTCGGGGTGACTCTGGGAGAAACTTTTTTAAGCTTTTTTCTAGTGATCGTCATCGGCATTTTGCTGGCCATCCTGCTCTGGTGGAATGAAACCATTGCCAAAGTATTGGAGCCCTACCTGGTCGTTCTGAACAGTCTTCCCAAAACAGCATTAGCACCTGTTTTTATCGTATGGCTGGGCAATAATATGAAAACCATTATCGTTGCCGCAGTCAGTGTGGCTGTTTTCAGTACCACGATCACACTCTATAATACATTTCTCGAAATGGATCCGGGAAAGATCAAAATGATACGGACTCTGGGGGGATCCAAAAAAGATATTCTCTGTAAATTAATACTCCCCGGCAATATTCCCGCCATTATCAGTGCCATGAAGGTTGATATCGGACTAACTCTGGTGGGTGTTATCATCGGGGAGTTTGTCGCTGCCAAAGCAGGACTTGGTTATTTAATTATTTACGGCAGTCAGGTTTTTAAGCTTGACTACGTTCTTCTTTCCATTGTAATCCTGTGCCTGATTTCTACAGGACTGTACCTTTTTATTTCCTTTCTGGAAAAATATTACCACAGGCACTACTCTGTATAACAGAGACCGGACATCACTACTTTCTTTTGCTTCTTTCTTTGAATCTTCTGTGATGTCCTACATACTTATACGCAGGACGAATGATCTTACCTCTGTTTACAAGCTCTTCCAGACGATGAGCACTCCATCCGGCAATACGCGAGATTGCAAAAAGCGGTGTAAACATTTCTCTTGGAATTCCAAGCATGGTATATACAAATCCACTGTAAAAATCTACATTAGCACAAACCGGCTTTAATACATGGCGGTTTTTCTGCAGCAGATCTGCTGATATCTTCTCTACTCTGTCATAAAGTTCAAAATCCTGACGAAGACCTTTCTCCTCAGCAAGCTTTTCTGCCAGTGATTTCAAGACAACCTCTCTCGGATCAGAAAGAGTATATACGGCATGACCCATTCCATAGATCAGACCGCTCTTGTCAAAGGCTTCACGATTTAATACCCTGGACAGATAACTGCGGACCTGCTCATCATCCGTCGTATCGGTGCAGTTTGCTCTCAGATCGTCAAACATCTGCTGAACCTTGAGATTAGCTCCACCATGACGAGGCCCCTTCAGGGATGCAATGGATGCTGCCACAGCAGAATATGTATCGGTTCCGGATGATGTAACCACATGGTTGGTAAAGGTAGAGTTATTACCACCTCCATGCTCTGCATGAAGAACAAGGGCTGCATCCAGAACTCTCGCCTCCAGTGGCGTAAACTTTCCGTTTGGACGAAGCATATAAAGAATGTTCTCTGCGGTGCAGTATTCATTCTTTGGCTGCTTGATCACCAGACTCTCGGCAAAGGTAAAGTGGCGATATGCATGATAGCTGTATACCGCGATCAGTGGCAGCTTTGCGATCAGCTGTAATGACTGACGCAGAACATTTGCCACAGAAATATCATCCGGACAACTGTCATAAGAATACAATGTCAGCACACTCTTCATCAAACCATTCATCAGATTTTCACTTGGCGCTTTCATAATAACGTCTCGGATAAAAGGACCTGACAATTCCTGCAGACTTGCAAGAATTTCCCGGAACACATTAAACTCTGCTTCATTTGGAAGACGTCCAAACAACAACAGATAGGTTGCCTCCTCAAATGCAAATCTCTTTTTCGGATCAGAGCCTACCAGCTGCTTTACATCATATCCCTGATAATAGAGATTACCATCTGCCGGCTCTTTGACTCCATCTACTACCTGAAAGCCCACAACATCCGAAATTTCTGTCAATCCCGTCAGTACACCCTTTCCGGCACTATCTCGAAGTCCCCTTTTCACGTCATATTCCTGATATAAATTTAAATCAATGGCACCGGATGTCATACAATTATTCACCAGATTATCAAATTCCGCATCCAGCTCCTTTGTCAGCTCCATCATTGATTTGCTATCCATAAACAGGCCCCCTTTCCTTATCAATATTGCATACATGTATACAAAGTCAACATGCGATATTCCTTACATATAACATACAACTTTTCAAGTATACCCTAATTCTCACTATTCCGTCAAGCAGTTGTCATCTGCCTGACGGACGTTTATGCTTATTGATGATCCGGAAGGCCTGTCTTTTCCTTAAGAAACGATCTTTTCCCGGTATTCCAGACGGAATCTGTCTGTCAGCAGCGCAAGGAATTCCGAATTGGTCGGCTTTCCTTTTCCAGCGCAGACCGTATTGCCAAAAATCTCCTCCAAAACATCCATATTCCCTCTGCGCCATGCCACCTCGATCGCATGACGTATTGTGCGCTCCACGCTGCTGGATGTGGTTTTGTTTTTCTTGGCAATCGCCGGATATAAATACTTTGTAATGTACTGAAGCATACTTCTGTCATGAAATGACATGATAATTCCCTGGCGTATGTATTGGTATCCTTTGATATGCGCCGGGATTCCTATTTCCAGCAAAACATTTGTAACGTCCTTTTCCAGATCGCCGGAATATCTGCTGTGTCCTGTTGTCTGTTTCGGTGCAGATACCGTGCAGGATGTTTTCCTGTCGAAATGTACCACATTGTCTTCCATGTAGTTTCCATTTTCTGCCTGTGCATGTGTCGTTTCACCGGCTGCCGCATATTCCGCTGCGACATATTCCTGTTCCGGTGCCTGCGACATTTTGCCCCAGGCTTCACGTTCCTGCATCTCCTCTGCAATCTGTGTCAGCCTTTTTCCGAATACTTTGTTGGATACCGGCTTCATCATATAATAACCGGCTCCCTTCTGCAGTGCTTTTGAAACCATCTGGGACGTTTTCAATGCGGTTACGATCATAATAACAGGCCGTTTAAGCCTGTCCACCTGTTCCATCTCTTCCAGTATTCCTATGCCGTCAAGCCCCGGAAGGATCATGTCCATAACTACAATGTCCGGCTGTTCGCGATAGATCGCATCAAGTGCTTTCTTTCCGTCTCCTGTCGAAAAGACCACTTGCATACCAGCTTCTTCGATTGCTTTCGTCCTTGTTTCTCTGTCTTGTACATTGTTGTCAGCAAGTACCACTTTAATTCCTTTCTTTTCCATATTTTTTCTCCTTTTTACCTTTTTCCAGTTTCTTTGACAACGTCATTTTACAACCTTCTCTTGCCATAGTATGGAACAAAAAGTGAAAAAACAATTCATTTAACAGGAATTAAAATGGAATTCTTGGAATTTTTTTGTCATTCATGCAAAAAAGAGAACTATTCATGTAAAATATGGTCTAATAATGCTGTCTGACTTTCGGACCAGCTGTAATCCAGCAGATAATTGCCCATGTAACGCGCTTTTACCTTCTGATTTCCATCCAGCAGCTCATACATGTCACATTGAAAGCTATCCACGTTCACACTTCTGTTTCCTCTCGACACAACAAGCATCTCTTCCGCACCAACAGCGCGCAGTTCCCTCTGCAGCGTCTTCACCAGCTTACAGCAAAGATTCTGGGTAGACTCATCGTTTGGTCTGTCCTCCCATAGTACATTGATCATCTGATCCGTGGTCACAGTGCCACCTCTCCTGTCAATAAGAAATGCCAGAAACTCCTTCGCTTTAGCACTTTTAAACATAATGGGCTTTCCATCCACAAAAATATCAAAATGTCCAAATGTTCTGGCATAAATCCTCTTTCTTTTCCTTTTTGACAACAAATACGCAGATTCTACAACATAGCGCATCTCTCCCTCACGAAATGGTATTTCCATAACCGCTACCGGATGCAGGGGAATCAGATTCATCAGACTCCGTTCTTCTTTCGTCAGATAGATCAACTGAATATCCGGGTTTCTCTTTT
Source organism: Jutongia sp. (assembly GCA_050873905.1). Taxonomy (GTDB): domain Bacteria; phylum Bacillota; class Clostridia; order Lachnospirales; family Lachnospiraceae; genus Jutongia. The sequence continues at coordinate 19,748 of JBNMJP010000014.1, forward strand.
TTAACTCCCATCCAATATCAACTCCATCTGACGTTTCCATGTCGAGATCTATGACCGCCAGATCAACTTCCTGTCTGCTGACCAGGTCATAAGCCTCCTGTTCCTCCTGAAAACTCCGTAGAATTTCCAGTTGTTCAATGTCTTCTGCTTCACGCAAAAATTCCTCAATGACGCAGAATTCCCCACTAATTAAAATTGTTTTCATAATCTCCTCCAAAATTAAAAAACATACTACCATTCTATTACGCAATCTTTTAAAAGTCAATAATGCTATTTCTAATAATGTATTATATTTTCTTGACTTATCACACAAAATGGGCATACTATTATTAAGATAATTAAGTTCATTTTGTAAAGGAGACTTCTATGGATATGATTCACATCAAGGAACTATTTCAAAATGCGGAAAAATATTACGACCAGACGATTCAGGTATGCGGTTGGATCCGCAGTATCCGCGATTCCAAAAAATTCGGATTTATTGTAATAAACGATGGCACATATTTTCAACCATTACAGATCGTTTACGATAATACATTGGACAACCTGGAGCAGATCCGCCATCTGAATGTGGGAGCCGCTCTCATTATCTCCGGCCGTTTTATTGCGACCCCGGAGGCAAAGCAGCCATTTGAACTGCATGCCGGCCGGATCATTATAGAAGGAACCTCTAGTCCGGATTATCCTCTCCAAAAAAAGAGACATTCTCTGGAATATCTGCGGACGATTCCTCATCTA
>JBNMJP010000015.1:0-20371 GCA_050873905.1 Jutongia sp.
CCACAGTGGTATAAAACATCATGATCACATAATTTCCCAGCAATGCCACGTAACCATGAAAATGCCATTTACTTCCCTTTGGCTCCAGCTCCTGATAGCACCCCAGCACACTTTTACGGCTGGCACGGCCCACCGCAAACTCCATGGTCAGTGCCGGTGCTCCCACCATCACCAGAAACAGCAGATAAAACAGTACAAAAATGCCGCCTCCGTTTTGTCCCGCCACATATGGAAACTTCCATACATTACCAATACCAATCGCACACCCCGCCGAGATCAGGATAAAACCTAATCTGGATTTAAAATTTTCTCTTTGCAATGTCTTCTCCTTTATTTTTCCTTTGCATAAGCAACATACTCCGCCGCATTGTCCCGAATATGGGACACATCCTCCGGTGTCACAGGACGATATACTTTAACCGGATTGCCAAAAGCAACGGAACCCTCCGGCACTTCCTTTCCCTCTGGCACCAGCGTCCCTGCTCCGATAATGCAGTTTCTGCCGATCCTCGCCCCATTAAGGATCACAGCCCCCATGCCAATGATACAGTCATCTTCGATCGTACAGCCATGCACAATAGCTCCATGCCCCACTGTGACTCCATTTCCGATCACGGTAGGACATCCATTATCCACATGTACCACTGCATTGTCCTGAATATTGCTTCGTTCTCCCACTTTGATCGATGCCATATCCCCACGGACCACGGCATTATACCACACCGAGGAGTCCTCTCCCAGAGTGACATCTCCTGTCACTACACAACCCGGAAACAAGTATGCTCCCTCTTTCGTTTTCTTCCATTCCGTCACTCTTTTTTCTTTCATAATGGTCTCCAATTTTATCCTATAAAATGAATTAGCTAAGGTCTGTCATCGACAAGACCTTAGCCTGTTTATCATACCATTTATTCCATTATCTATGCAAGCAATATTTCAAAATAATTATAAAGAAATAACACAAAAAATATTCAATAATTCCTATCAAAAATATCAACTTTCCATCTTCTTTTGAAGAATGCTCATAGACAGATCATAGCTTGTTTTTCTGCCATTCATATACAAACTTCCATAAGGATATGGATCCAGATCCGGAAACCGGCTGACTTTCGGAATCATGGTGTAATACTTCCCGTAATGACGCAGCCGGATCACATACCCCTTCGAGGTATCCGCCGGAATCTTCGAAAGATGGATCACCAATTTTCCGTTTTTGCTGAACTGATCATTTCGAACTTTCCTGCTATATAATTTCTGTCTGCTTTCCAAAGAGAACACTTCTATTTTGTATTCTTTTTTATGCTGTAATTTTTTTAATGTTCTTTTCCATTTTTTAATTTCTTTTTTCCTTCCTTTCTGCGCATCTCCATTGTGTATAGCAGAAAACTTTTTCTCTCCAGCACGCTCAAAATTAAGAATAATCTTCTCTTTCTCTCCTTTTTTTACCGGCTGCCCCTGACATATGGTCTGTTCCATTAAGACCGGTTTTGTAAATTGTTTTTGTTCTTTGCCATTTACATCGCTGACTGCCACGGAATCCGGATTGTTCCGGCAATGATACACCACATTTTCCCCGGCAGTATTCTTCCCTTGTCCCGCTGACATCTGCAGATACGTTGTTACAGAAATGCAACATATCGTAAATACAGCCACTGTCCATACAAGCCGTGTTCCCATAAACACTCCCGGAAATTTCCATCCCTGCACAAGATGTCGTCCCCGCTCGATACCATCTGCCATCAACAGCAGGCATACTCCCATAAAACAAACATTATATTTACGATTCGCTTCCCAAAGTACAAAAAACAGGACAGCTCCCAAAAAGGTCAACGAAAAGACAAATGAGGAATCATATTTCTTCTGCCGTATCTGCCCCCAAATACTTCCACAAAGAAATAAAAATGTCACCATGCGAAATGCCTGCATAAATAACAAATACCATGTATTGCTCTTTCCCATAAAATACGGATACCATCCCGGAAAATCACTGGCATAGGATGCTTTCGCAAAACAATCATCATCCGCCAGAGCCCACACCCCAAACATTTTCGCCACTGCCTGGTAACTCAGTCCCACAGGGCCCAGTTCTTTGACTCGTTCTTTGATCCGGGCAATATCAGCCTGACGCTTTTGTTCCTTTGTCTCAAAACGCATAGTATAAACTTCATCCTCTCTGGAGTATTCTCCGAAAGAATTTGTATTTAACCCCATCATGATCCAATGTGTGATAGGAAACTCCCCGGTAAGACGGTTTCGATCCATATGACGATCCACCAGGCCCCGGCACCCCATAAAGCAACAAAGAAAAACACCTCCGGCAAGCACAGCCCTGGCAAGACATCTTTTTGCGTATTCTCTGTCTCCATTACGAACTCCATATACGATAAAATACAGTACAACTGCAATGATCGGTATGATCGTCGTCGGGCGGATCCAATACCCAATTGCCATTACTGCACCCAACAGTATCCACCATCCCCTATGACCGGTTTTCTGTGACAACTCTCCCTGCAGCCGTAGACACAGATAAAGGATCAGCATCACAAAAGGAAACGAAAGCGTATTGGTGTAAACGGTAGTCAACCAGACATACGTCGTAGGACAAAGCATAAACAGGCACAGCAGCATATCGGCCACTTTGTTTCCCTTCCAGCGTCTGGCAATCATCCATGAAAACAGGATTCCCAGATCGATCGAAACCAGATTTAATATTACCGTTGGCACCCATACCTTCTGTATTCCCATAAAGTATAATATTTTATAAAAATAATAGAATAAAACCACAATAAAATGATTATTTGGATACCGCTGAAAATACAAGTCCTGCATATTCATCTGCCCATGCTGCTTCTGCACCATCATCAAAGCTTCATTTTGTACTCCGGCAGGATCGCTGATCGCCATAGGATGAGAAATAAAGATTAAAAAGAACACCTGCAGAAACAGCAGTCCCAAAAACAGCAGGCTGCTCCTATAACTGCTGGTCATTTCCAGACTCCTGTGCAATATCATCAGTCCCGCTGTAAGCAAAAATGCCATCATAAGCATCGCCAACGTCATCAAACCAAAATGACGATTTCCATACATAATGCCATATACGATCATTGCCAGAGAGGACATAAACAGAAGACATCCCCCAATGCCCAGCGTCAACCCCTGGCTAAAACGATAAAAGAAATCTGTTATTCTCTGCATATACATATTTGCACCTTCCATAATCCCCGCAAACTCAGATTGCGTGCACAAATTTGCGTGTCAAAGTTTCCTTTCACACTGCCCTATGTAGTTAATTTTCCCATCTGCAGATAAATATAACAGATAAAATAAAAGAAACTCTCAAGATAATCTTAAGAATTTCTTTTATTTGTTAAATTATTTCTTAACTTTGTTCTGATTTTTCCGTAGCTTCAGCCACCAGATCAACAAAACATATCCCACAAGCCCTGCCAATGTCATTAAAATTCCCTGCCAGAGATAAGGATATTTCATTCGGATCACTGTAACACCATGACGCACCACCAGCAAATTGTGTTCTCTGGAAATCTTCTGCCGGCAGCCAAACATATCATGATATGCCAGCGAAGTATTTACATGATCTTTTCTTGACGTAATCCTGATCTTGTTTCTGCCATAAGTAATTTTCAGAGGCACGATAGTTCGATCCGGTAGTTCATTCAAATTTTCTCCTACAAGCTGCTGCAAATATGCTTCCACATTTTCATCCTGTGTCAGAAAACAATGATAGGATAAATTCAAACCAATAAAAACTATATTGTCATTATAGACCGATCCAGAAAAATCAATGCGCCTGCCGGAATCAAAAAGATAGCCATCAATCTTTTCCAGTCCGTTGAGATATACTGTTTTCCACTGAGAGGCACTTCGGTCAAATAATGCGGTATCCAGCTCTCCTTCTGATGTATATAAGACCGGATAACCATTTTGAAAATAAATATCCTGACAGCTGACTCCCAAAAAGGAACGCTCCTTCGTCTCGGAATCCTCCGGAATTCCGTCTCCGCTGATCACTACTTTTACGCCGGAATCGCTGAGTTTTCTCACCAGCTTCTCTGACCTCGTTCTGTCCGTGTACGTAAAACCGGACAGATAAATCACCTGATACTCCGACAGTTCCCGGAATGTATAATCATCCAAAGAGACGGAATCTCCCTTTGTGATATCCGGATTGCCATAGGTAAGCGTTGCTGCTGTATCTCCAATAGCAATCCCATCATATTTACAGATTGTCCCAAAATCGGTATAGGTATCCATATGAAACAGCAGATAACTGTCATTTTGATCCGACAGCTGATATCCCAGCTTTGCTGCTGCCTCACTGACTTTTGTGATATCCTCTGATCCTTTTTTCAATTCCTCAATCTGTATCAGAACCGTATCATTTCCAAGCTCCAAAGCCCGGTCAAAAAGAAACAGATAATATCCGTTTTCTGCCGCTTCCTCAAGCTCTGCATTATTTACCGCTGTAGCTGCCGAAGCATTTTCTGCGCCAAATGTTCCCTTAACCTGTTTTTCATTGTAACCGGTCAGCGGATATGGTGCCATCGCCCCCAGGCTGCCTCCATCCAGAATGGCAGCTCTCTGACTCGTTATCTTTCTTGCTTCCGTAATCAGACAGGCATCTGCCGTCTGACGCATCCTTCCGGCTGCAGATATCGTCCCTTTCCCCTGATAGACCAGTGAGAATGACGGAATAACGTCTGCTGCCAGAAGTACGCAGCAGAGTATCACAAATCCCCGCTTCAATGAGGTCCATTTCATGAAGCTGTAAAGTATCATTCCCAATGCAATGGAAACGAAGGAGAGCATCCACAAAGAATGACCCATTGAAAGCTTTTCCAGCACAGCATATACCGAGGTGGTCGTTCCTGCAAAAAGAAGCAGTGCCGTCCAGAACCCCGCCATAGATTTTCTTTCGCTGCACAAGGCACCAAAAACAGCAACAATAAATGACGATAAGCCAAAATAAAAATCGACATTTCCCCGTTTCAGGCGGCGAAGAGGATTCAGAGAGAGCCATGCGTCCTGAAACATCCCCCGCATCACTCCGGAACCGCCCGCATTCCCTCTTCCCTTCAGAGAAGCAAACAGCCATATCCCTGTGATCAGAAACGCCAGAAGCATACTGCCCAGCACCGGAAAACATTTTCCCTTCCTGTGATACAAAAGCCTGTATATCAGCAAAAAGATCAGCATCGCCGCCGACATCATCACCGCCAGTCCTGTCCCGCTGAGAACGATCACCGTAAATACAGGGACTGCCTTTCCCAATGCTCTCCAGTCATCCTCCAGAAGATAGGCACTGATCCAATGAAGCCATAAGGGCATCCATATCATAGCAAACACCTGCGGCAGGTTTCCTTCTCCAAAAAAGATATAAAGATTATTTGGAATAAAAAACCACAAGATTCCAAGAAATGCTCCCAACACCGGACGATCATTATGATATCCTATATAAAGCCAGACCAATGCTCCCAGATAAAAAACTAATGCCACAAACACCAAATATCCATTCAGATCATTTCCTCCGGCAATCCATTGGCAAAATGCCAGAAAATAAACCGGCAGGGGTGCCTGATAACGCATAGTCTGTGCTCCATTAAACCACAGACTGTCATAAAGCGGATACCAGTCCCCTTTCCCTATGGCATCATAAAGCATATTCCCTTTGTAAAGATACCCCATAGTATCCGTCCCTGCGGGATAATTGCCACTGATCATGACCAGATACGCTATGAGTACAGCGGCTGCCGCATAAAGCAGTACCACCGCTATCATTCCTGCTTTTTTCTTCACTGTGCACTCCTCTTAATCAATAATACGGTCTAAGATTCCATCAATCACATCACTCATCTGCTGTTTAGAGCTTCTTCGGATGCTTTCCAGATATTCCTGTTCCCTCTCAAAACTGATCACATAGCTTCTGGTAGGAGTCTCACTGCTCTCCATCTTTACCAGATGACCTCCCAGCTCTTTGACAATATTACGAATCTCATCTGCAAAATAATCCGACATATTTTCCAGTGTCGGCACCATATGATCAAAGGGCTCTACCTCGTTTAATATACGATTCTGATATTTATTAAAATATTCGTCTATTGCTTTTTCATACGCGTCAAACTGTACGAATTTCTGGTCGCTCATAAGGACATCCACCATAAACTCCCATGTATGGGGATGAATCTCGCCCTCTTTTCCGTTAATGACAATAAAATGATTGGCATTAAGATAAAATTTAAATTTATATTCCCGAAACGTGGTCCGTGCCATGCTCTTTCTCCCCTTCCTGCGATATCTGTGCCATAAAACTCTCATAGGTTTCCTGTAGCGCAGAGGCTTCCTGACATTCCATCTGCTTCTCTATCCGAAAGGCTGCCCTCTGTGATTTCATCTGTTCCAGTGCCTTTTCCGTTTCCTGCGCCTGATACTGGAGAAACAATAAGATCAGTCCATCTCCGGACTCCCTCTCAAAGCGTACCACCTTTTCATCCAAAAGGATCTGCGCCTTCTGGAGAAAATGATTTCTCTGTTCTTCAGAGTCAAATGCCAGACTTGCAAAAACAACCGGTACGATCTGTCTCTGTACCATTTTTTGTACAAACATTTCCATCGCAGACGGCTTAAACACACTCCATCTGGTATGATACCAGTTCATTTCCCGGATCATTTCCGTCTGCTCCGTCAGCACCTTATTTAACCCGGTAATGTGCTCCTGCATCGCCTTCATCCGTTTCTCCCTCAGATCCAGAACATTGGCAAAGATCATGGAAACCACCAAAAGAAGTCCCAATAACAGGACACCAAACACATACAGACCGATTTTGGAGGACAGGAAAATATTATTATCCAGAATTACCGTATCATTGGTCAGCAGGCAGATCTTGTACTCCGCACCGTTATACTCAAAGATCACACCGGATGCCACATATCTGACTCTATCCATCTGAATCGTTTCATGGATCACACGGTTGATCTCAAGATCCTGCAAAAACTTTGCCGCACTGTCAGAAGTAAAAAATGTCTCCGTGGTAAGTCCCTTATACCTGTTGGTTTCCGTGACATCCTTCACAAATAAAAGCGCCTGATCCTTTGTCAATGTCCAATATTTTCTCCCAGAAGTATCAAGGGAACCCAGAATCTTCTGAACAATTTCCTCGTCACTCCGGTCCTCCAGCACATTGATCTGATCCAGGACCAGCTGCACATAAGCATCCTGCTGCTCCGCATAAATTGCCAGTACACTCTTTTCATAATCCTTCGCCTCATGCCATCCGATCACCGCCATGACCGCTGCTACCAGAATGATCAATACCGATATCACTTTAATATTGGTAATTATCTTCCAAAATCGTTTTTCTTTCACTGCTTACTCCTCATTATTTACAAAATTTCTGATTTTTCCAAGGAACCCTGTAATAACACCAAAATCGTCTAGCACCGTTTTTACAAAACTTTCTCTCTCCTGCGTAAAATTCTTTGTTTTCCATGCACTGTCCGTATTGATACTGTTGATCACACCGGCAAAACGCATAAAAAATACCATAAGATTAAAAAACGGCAGCAGCGGGATCACATACCACTGCTTCGCATAATAGCGTCTTATTTCCTTGAAGCCCTTCAAAAATCCCACCGTGGAAATATAATAAAAAATACCGATCAGTACATAAAGACCATATAAAAACAAGGTCGAATAACCGATCTGTGCAAAAGAATAATTCATACACAGCAGACAGATCAGTGCCAGATACCAGATCATTCTCGGAAATGCAAAAGTGTGGTCATACAGCAATGTTCTCACACCAACATTGGTAAACATTTTCCCAGCCTTCAGTTTGTCCTTTAAAAACAGATGCGAAACCTCCAGACTGCCTCTCTGCCATCGTTGTCTCTGGGTGTACAGCCGGTTCATATCTTCAATAGGATCCACGAAAAAGATCGCATCCTCGCAGATTCCTACCTTTGTGTTTTGCAGATATTTCATCTGAAAAGTAATCTGCGTGTCCTCACAGATTGTATCGGTATTGTAAAGCTGTGATTTTAATACCGCTGACTTACGAAATGCCGAAAATGCTCCGGACAAGGTATAAACAGCATTTACCTCTGCCGCATAATTACGCCCTGCAAGAAATGCCTGTGCATACTCCATGAACTCAATCTTCCTTAGAATTCTCGGCATTAACAGCGGATATTGCTGTACCTGCTTCGGATCGGTCAGGATCACTCCCGTCATACACTCGATCGACTGATCATCCTCAAACCGGTATACCATATTGCGGATAGCGGACCGCTCCAGCAGACCGTCACTGTCAATATGAATAATGTATTTTCCCTCACTGTTAAACAGTGCCAGATTCAAAGCCTTCGACTTTCCCTGCTTTGCATTCAGCCACTGCATCCGCAGCTGCGGATACTTTTGCTGACATTCACAAAACACCTGAAAGCTGTCATCCTGCCCCTGATTATTTACAAGAAAAATACGGATTTTTTCATCAGGATAATCACTCTCATCAATGGAACGAATACACTGCTCCAGCGTATCCATGGAATTATAGATGGGTACGATCAGAGATATCTCCGGATCAATCGCCGGCTTTGCAATCCTTCTGCGAAAAATATGCTTCTTCACCAGCACAAAAACACTTCCCACGGAAGGTACAATCTCCATCAGCACCGGAATAATGATCCACGCCGCCCAGAATAAAAAAGAATTGCAGAATCTATTTATCAGTTCCATAAGTAAATCCACCTACTTTCTGGCGCACGATCTGGGTCTTCGTAAACACAAAGAAGTACAACAAAACGGACAGACCATAAAAGATAAGCCTGCCAATAAATGTATGTGCCACATAATAAGAAGGCATGCCCCAGATATAAATGATCACACAGATAGCAATGATCCTGAGTGCATTGGCAAAGATAATATAAAATGTGCCAAGAATCCCCACCACGACTCTCTCATAAACGGTATATGCCCGAAAAAATGCCACCAGAGATACAAATGCCATAATTTCCAGAATCCCGGAGCACTCAAAATCGATCAACAGAGAAATGGCACCTGCCTTGGAATCTACAAAGATCACGCCATATTTAAAATATGCCGAAAACATCCCTGTCAGCTTTCCAAAGCCACCCGCGATCACTGCTACAAACTGCGCCAGCGGCTGCATACAATAGGGTCGCACAAATACCATCATCAACACAAAAAGACCGCAGCTCCCCCAGATAAAACGCCATGCCGGAAGCTCACTTTTGCGGGTAACACGTAAAACGTAAAGCCACACCACCACTATGATCAACGCAAAAATCGGTGTCATTTATACCACCTTCCGCTTGAGCTTTCGGTATCCAAGCACTGCCAATACCGAAACTCCACAAAGAACCAGTCCCAGCCAGGTACCGGTAGAAGTACCTGCAATAGATACCCATTCCTGACCAATATTAATATACTGCGCCTGGATCAGCTTCATATCAGATGCATCCATGCCAAAATGGTCTGCCAGTTTCTCCAGATCTACCTGATATTCGACCTCATCAGACACAGATTTCCCCTCTGCTGTCTGATTCACTGTGAGATACATTTTTCCATAGATCGGTGCATCCTTGTCATTAATATTCGTAGCGGTAGAACCGGAATTTAAGTCCCATAAATAGTACTCATACGTCCCTGCCTCCAAATGATCCAGCTTGCAGTCCTTGTCAATATTGCCATCCTTATCCACTGCCACCAGACGGAAATTAATGGCTGTCTTGTCATTTTCATTTACCCGGATCGTAAAAGGCTGAAACTCCTTTTCATTCATATGAAGCATGGAAAGTACATGACCGTACAATGTCGTACCATCCTGATAAAGTGCTGCCTCGGCATCATTTCCAACACCACCGCTGGTAGAATATTGGATCAGCTGATGTGGATAATAATCCCAGTCAGAATATTTTCCATCGTAAACAATTTTATAAAAGTTCTTATCTGTCTGTGTATCCTCTTTACGGTTTGCAATATTATCGATCAGGACATCCTCATCCATATAGTATCCGAAAGAAATGGTTTCTTTATACTGACGGATTGCAGATGCCGGAATTGCAATCTCGTACTGACGGTTTGAATAGGAAACCTTTGCCCCGTCAATTCCCTCAATACGATCCTTGCGAAGCTGAAATGTAGTATGTCGGCCCAGATCCGTATAAATCGTATATTTACCATTGCTGCTTGATCCTGCTCCGGTCGCAGATCCTGTCTCCTGCTCCTTCACATACAGATACAGATAATCTCCATCAAATACAGCCGCTGTCTCACGAATCCACTGATCATCCACCTGTTTTTTCGCGACGGCATCCCAGTCTGTAAAAGTGCCATCAATGATGATTCCCTGATAAACAGCCGTTGTCGGGGTTGGCTGTGCCAGCTCCTTCACATTTTTAATATCTGCACTCTTCACGGAACTGCCACAATATGTGATGGTATAATCATCTTCTACAAAGAAGGACTTCGGAACAGCAAACTCTATTTCATACTTGTCAGCCTCTTTGCTTGGAGAGTAAGCCCCCCTGGCTCCATCAATATCCCCGTACCAGGCATCCTTAAACTCCTTCATCATATTGGCAAAACGGATCTGTGTATGACTCCCCCCCTGTCCGCTCTGATATTTAATGCTTACATACGTATTGGTAACCGGCAGTCCGTACTCGTTACCGCCATTCTGCTGTACATAAAAGTACACATAGTCCTCATCCTGCATCACAGCCCACTTCGCCACAGCACTGTCCGTAGATGACTGCTTCTCTACTCCTGTCCATTCCTCCGGATCTCCGTCCACGCTGACATTTGCAGCTGCTGCCGCCTGCATTGGCACAACAGAAGCTCCTGCTGCCGCCAGAGCCATCAGTGCCGCTCCCGCAATTATCCTGCCTCTGTCATATATTCCCTTAAATCTATTTAACATACTCTTACGCATCTCTATCACTTCCTCTTATGTCTATCCTATGTCCGTTGAAGTTTTTAGTACCTATGAAATAAAGGTAGGAAATGATTATTTCCTACCCTCTCATATATTTTATCGTCTGATATACAAAGAAACATTATAGCAGAATATACAGATTCGTCAAATGGTAAAATATGAAATTTTGATAAAGCACGATTTTACTGAAAGAAAGATAATTAATCTTCTGTCATGAAGGAATGGCCTCTGCTATTTATTGCAACTGTCACTCCCTGTTTTCACACATTCATAAATTTGATCAAACGCTTCACTCACACATTGCACATCAATGTCCGAATAACTAATGATAAATGCACATTCCTCCTCCGGTCCGGATGACAGATAAAAGTCAGATAATGCCTGCAGGCGAATTCCTTCCTTCTGCAGACACTCCTCGATCTGCTTGGGAGAAAGCACGGTGTCCAGCCGGATCAAAAAATGAAGTCCGGATTCATTTTCCTGAATCCTGCATATTTTCATAAGTTTACTTGCCTCTAATGCTGCCAGAAGCTTTCTTCTCTGTCGGCTGTAATAAAGACGCATCCGGTTGATATGCTTTTCAAAATATCCTTTTTGAATAAATGCGGCCAGTGTGTACTGCTCCAGATTGGATACCGTACAGGAATAGAAAGAAAGTCTCTTGTAAAACTGGTTAGCCAGATGAACCGGCAATATCATATAACTGATACGGATCGTCGGTGTCAATGATTTAGAAAAGGTATTCATATAGATTACCTTTTCACAGGCATCAATACTAAACAATGTCGGAATCGGTTTCCCATTGGTACGAAATTCACTGTCATAATCATCTTCAATAATATATCTGCCATTCTGCTCATTTGCCCAGGCCAGAACCTCATAACGTCTGCTGGCGGGCATCGTAATCCCCGTAGGAAAATGATGATTCGGACAAATATGAGCGATATCCGCCCCACAGGTTCGCAGTTCTTCCACAGTAATCCCTTTGTCATCCATATTGGCATAGCGGCATCGAATCTGATACTGTCCATATATTTTCATAAGTTTTTTATAACCGGGATTTTCAATACAATATGCTTTATCTGTCCCCAAAAGCTGCACCAGCAGACTATATAAATACTCTGTTCCTGCTCCAACAATGATCTGATTTGGATCTACAAGCATTCCACGAAAGGATTTCAAATGCTCTGCAATGGCTTCCCGCAGCTCATAAATTCCACCGGTCGGAGATACCTCCATAAATTCCCTGCTTTTTTCAGACAAAATCTTCCGTGACAGCTGCGCCCATACAGAAAAGGGAAAATTATCCGGATTAATCTTATTGGAGGACAGATCCACACGGTATTTCGGTGGTTCCGGCGGTATCTTGATATCCAGGGAAATATTCCCTTTTCTGGGAACTGACATCATCTCACCTACCTCTGCCACATAATAACCCTTGCGCGGCAAAGTATATATATACCCCTCACTGGTCAACTGGTCATACGCATTTTGAATCGTTATGGTACTAATGCCATGATTATGAGCAAATGTTCTTTTCGATGGAAGCTTTTCTCCCGGCTTTAAACTCCCGTTGATAATATCCTCTTTGACACACTGATAGACCTGTTCGTATAATGGGACATCACTTTTTTCAAATACATAGGTAAGCATTTTGATTTCTCCTGACTGGTATCTAAATTTATTGTATTTTGATTATTTTATTAGTGCCAGTTCCATTGTATGATGTTCCACAGAAAATAGCAAGGAGGTATTCAAATGAATCAGACACAGTACGAATTAAATAAAGGATTGGCACAGATGTTAAAGGGTGGTGTGATCATGGATGTCACCACACCAGAGCAGGCAAAAATTGCAGAGGCAGCCGGAGCATGTGCCGTTATGGCTTTGGAACGTATCCCGGCAGATATCCGTGCCGCCGGAGGTGTCTCCCGCATGAGTGATCCGAAAATGATCAAAGGAATCCAGGAGGCTGTCAGCATTCCTGTCATGGCAAAATGCCGCATTGGTCACTTTGTAGAAGCACAGATCCTGCAGGCGATCGAGATTGATTATATCGATGAATCAGAGGTACTTTCCCCTGCCGACGATGTGTATCACATTGACAAAACAGAATTTAAGGTGCCTTTTGTCTGTGGTGCCAGAGATCTCGGAGAAGCCCTGAGACGTATTAACGAGGGAGCCGCTATGATCCGTACAAAAGGAGAACCCGGAACCGGTGATGTAGTTCAGGCAGTACGTCATATGAGAAAGATGAATTCTCAGATCCGCAAGATCGTTTCTATGCAGAAGGATGAGCTTTTTGAGGAAGCCAAGCAGCTCCAGGTTCCTTATGAACTGGTTCTTTATGTCCATGAGAACGGCAAGCTTCCCGTCGTAAACTTTGCTGCCGGTGGTGTGGCAACCCCCGCCGACGCTGCGTTAATGATGCAGCTTGGCGCGGAAGGTGTCTTTGTAGGTTCCGGTATTTTTAAGTCAGGAGATCCTGCAAAACGTGCCTCTGCAATCGTACAAGCCGTTACAAATTACACGGACGCTGCTTTGATTGCAAGGCTTTCCGAAGATCTTGGAGAAGCAATGGTAGGAATCAATCCGAACGAGATCAAAATTATTATGGAAGAAAGAGGTCAGTAAAATGAGTTCCATGTCTTCAGAAAAAAATATTACTATTGGTGTCCTTGCCGTACAGGGTGCATTTATTGAACATGAGCATATGCTGCAGTCTTTGGGAGTAGATTGTATCGAGATTCGTAAGCCGGAACACCTGAAGCAGATTGATGGCATCGTTTTACCGGGAGGCGAGAGTACCGTACAGGGACAACTTTTACGAAAGCTTCATATGATGGAACCTCTTCAAAAAATGATCCGTCAGGGACTCCCGGTCCTTGCTACCTGTGCCGGTCTGATCCTGCTTTCCGAAGAAATCGACAACGGAGAACCTGCCCATCTGTCTACTCTGCCTGTCACGGTCAAACGTAATGCCTACGGCAGACAGCTTGGCAGTTTTTGCACCACAGCAGACCTCCCGGAGATTCCCGCCTTTCCAATGGTATTTATCCGCGCCCCGTATATCTCTTCTGTCAAGAAGCCGGTTAAAGTACTTGGCACCGTGGATGATCATGTCATTGCCGTACAGTACGGGCATCAGATTGGCCTTTCCTTCCATCCGGAGCTGACCGGAGATACCAGAATACATAAATATTTTGTAGAAATGATTCCTTAATATTTATTTAAAAAGAGGGATAAGCCTGTCTCCTACAGGCTATCCCTCTTATATTATTAACTAAAAAAGCAATATCTATTTCACTCGAACCGTCACAGAAGCTTTTTTCCCGCTTCCATCCGTGGCATACACCGTAATCTTTACCTTTCCTTTCTTTTTGGTTTTCACCGTGCCGTTTGACGAAACCACAGCCCGTCCACGATTCGATGATTTCCAATAATACTGATCGGATGCATATTTCTTTCCCGGCTTTGCCTTAACCTTCAGTTTAAATTTTCTTCCCTTTTTTATCATTTTAATATTTTTTTGAAACTTAAGCTTATTTACCGTTTTTTTCATTATCTGAATCTGAACTTTTTTACAGATTCCGTTTTCCGTTGTTACAATAAGCACCGCTTTTCCTGCTTTTCTTCCCGCTGTCACAACGCCCTTGTCACTGACTTTGAATATCGATGGATTACTGCTGGAATATGTTACGTTTTCTATCGTTGTCCCCGCTGGAAGAGATTTAACAAAGATCTTCATCTTCTTTCGGGCTGCCAGTTTATATTTTGATTTTAACGCAAGCTTTTCGACCCCTTTTACTTTTGCATTCAAAACTATTCCTGTCGCAGCAGTCTGTGTTGAATTTCCCCCGTTATCTATCCCCTGATCCATTCCGGACGATATATTTGAACCCGGTCCATTAGATACTATTGGCGTTACACTTGGTGTTGGACTTGCATTTGCTCCCGGCGTTGCGCTTACTTCTGTCCCCGGTGCCGGACTTGTGTTTGTTCCCGGTGTTGCGCTTACTTCTGTCCCCAGCGCCGGACTTGTGTTTGTTCCCGGTGTTGCGCTTACTTCTACCCCCGGTGTCGGGCTTGTGTTCGTTCCCGGCGTTGCGCTTACTTCTGTCCCCGGTGTCGGGCTTGTATTCGCTCCCGGTGTCGGGCTTGTCTCCACTTCCGGTTGTGTTGTCTTTGCCTCTGATATTGCAAAATTTACAGTAATTGTATTGGTTCCCTGATAAGACACTTCATTAAAATATGCCCGGCTCTTTTCTACTGTCACATCATTAACATAAGAATCTGCCCAAATATTTATAAATGCAAAATCAAATTTATTTTTGGATAATCCGTTTTCTTTCTCAAGGTTTCTATCGTATGTATATGTATCATTGATCAGGGAATATACTTTTCCATTGACCACAATGGATTTCACTTTCACTGACGCATAACTAAGTGCAGGAATAACCTCCGGCTGACCTGCCTGAATATCCTTAATATACAGGGAACCTATATTTTTCAACTGTTCATCCGTTGCTGTCATGGATAAACTGTATTCCTGATCCTCCACCTTAATATCTGCATTTTGCTCACTGGCATTGGTAGACCAGTTACTTGTATTATTAAGATACAACTTTACCCTGATATAATCCATTTTTGGTACAATCACCTTACATACAGCTTTATACCCAGCATCCACCGATGCTGTAATTGTACACTCTCCTGACCCAACTGCCGTCACCATACCGGAAGAATCTACTGTGGCAACCTTCTCATTATCCGATGACCACGAAACCATATCCTTGCTGTCAGCCGGAGTCAGGGAAGCATGCAGCTGAACGCCCTCATCTCCCACATGTACCGTAATCTGTTCCTGATCTAATGCTATGCCGGTTGCGGTAGAAGTGGCATGATACACTTTCATCATTGCATTTACAATCTCCGGCTGTACGATCTGCCCCGAATATCGGTCAAGCAAACAGAAACCATATGTATTTTTATCACCATTGTCCCATGCTACCGGTATCAAATGATATTGTTTTGCATAATAACATACTTTCTGATAATACTCTGTCCTGCAGACTTTATTCCGGCTGTCCAGCGCCAGCTTGTCGATTGCTCCAAATTCTCCGATCACTACCGGATATCCCTGAGAGACAAATTTCTGATTCAACTTCTTGAATTGGGATGCCATATAGGTTTCATTTCCCCAATTCGGCTCTTTCGAGGAATCTGTCACACTCTCGCCCCATTGTGTTTTTTCCCCGCTCTCTGTACCACAAAAATCCCATGGATCATAATAGTGAACGGAGATCATGATACGTTTCTCGTCCGATGAAACCTCAGAAGATAAATACTGATCTGTGGGCAGTTTGAATCCATAATTTCCTGTGGTATAATCAATATTGGTATTCCAGCCCGGTATCAGCAGCCATCTTTGATCATTGTTCCCGCCCGTCTGTCTTACGGTATCTACAAAGATCTGATTGTATTCGTTAATATTATTATAATAATCTTTGTTCGGATCAGACCCATATGTATTATCAAACTCCTCATTCATGGATTCGAAGATCAGATGTTCATCATAATCTTTAAAACGATCCGCAATCTGTTCCCAACACGCCTTATATTTTTCTTTGATCTTTGTCTGGTCACTGCCATTACAAAGCAGCCATCCTCCCTTAACCGTATTGTATCCATCTCCATGCATATTGATTATGGCATACAGATCATTATTGATACAATAGTCTACTACCTCCTGTATCCGGTCCAGCCATGCCGAATCAATCTTATACCCATTATTATCATCAATTTTACTCAAATAGGAAACAGGAATACGGACCGACTGAAATCCTGCACTTTTCACAGACTGCACAAACTGTTCTGTTAAGCTTGGATTCCCCCATGCCGTCTCATTGGGAGTTCCACTCCAATTTGCCTCTAAGGAATTGCCCAGATTGATTCCCACCCCCATTGCTTCCGTGATCTGCTCCTGATCCAGATTTTGAAATCCGGAATCTTCTGCATGAGCCGGCGTTCTTTGGATTCCTTCTATTGATATGGCAGTGATCATCATCGCAACACTTAATAGCACTGCCAATAATTTCTTCTTTTGCATATGATTGCCTTCCTTTCTAGTGTATCAATTTGCAAATTGTAACGTAATTTCATTATACAGGAATGATTCAGTTTTTGTCCAAATATTTTTGCAACATATAATACGATTTTCTCAGATGTGGTTTATAACTCGCCTGATTCCAGTTATCCCAGGAAAACATCTTCTCTCCCAGATCCTCATTTTCGGAAAGATACCCGATATTTATGCCCTCCACCGTCAACGTGGTATTATCTTTAATATTATTAATCTCCTTAACGGACGGTGCGGAAAATCCCAGCAATCCCCATGGAATCCGAGCCTCAAATACGGAATCTTTATAATAAAAATCTGTCAGTACATCGCCAATCTCATTTTCCACATCCACCTTTCCATAACACAAATGTCCTGTTTCTTCTTTCTGAACAGGAACCTTCTTGCCCGTTTGCGGATATGTCAAACTACGGTCCGTGATCAGATATATTCTGTGAAATGAATCATCTTTATCCTGCTTTAAATCCAGATCCATCCATTCCTTAGAAGCACGTATATAAGGATCTGACGCAGTATCTACCAGCATACGGGTATTATTTTTCCCTTCCATGTGCAAAATGAAATCTGCCTTTACCGGAAGCTTATGCTCTCCATAGTTACCACACCCCTCTTGCGGATTGATATCAAAATAAAGATTATTGCCTGCCTTTGTAAAATCGGCAGAAGGGTTCTCCACCGCCAGATACAGATAGGTACTGTCACATTTTGCGTAAACTCTGACATCTCCCTTTTGCAGAAGAATGTCATGGTCATTCCAGTCATCCAGCTTGCCGTCAAGAACCGGAATCGGATTACATTCTGTGGAAATATACTCCATCAGTCCAAAATGCTGCTCACTGGTCTGTACATCATTCCAATAAGCGCGGTAATCACTATTGGTATAGTCCATGGTATTCCAGGTACGTTTAAACCATTCATCCTCCCACACAAAAACAAGTCCTCCGGCACAATCTGCTTTCCTGATGTCCTGAAACATACTGATCAGCATCTCGCCCTGCTGCTCTGCCGTTACCGCACCCTGATTAATGCCTGTCAATGGATTTACATGGGTAACGCCCCTGCTGGCAGGAATGCCAAATTCAGCAATCAACACAGGACAATCATTATGCGCTACCAGATCCTTTAGGTATCCCAGATAGGTATTGATCTTTCCGCTTTCATCCCGGTAGCTGCAATATGGTTCCTCATAAAACATAAAGTTCGGATAATACGAATATACATGATAGCTCGCAAAAATTCCGGTCTTCAATCCCTTTTCTGCCTTTAGGTCGTCCACAGTAAGACTAACCGCATCTTCCTTCTCCAACGGTTCATTGGGATGCTTCATGACATCTGCCGTAGGCCAGTTCGAATAACTCACCGGTCTTTGCATATGATAATTATCTTCCTCGTATTCCAGCACGTAATCACCAATCTTACACCAGAACACCTCATATGGTTCTACTTTATTACAGGAAAGATATTTTCCGGAATAACTTGTCATTTTCGGATGGGCATATCTTGTGCCCTCCACCAGATCCTGATCTGACTCAATCCCCAGGATCCATCCTATCACATATGAGGAAATATCCTTTGTATAATCTCCATAAGCATGACCTGTGCGCTTCTCAATATGAGCATCTCCATGAATAATATTTACCAGATCCTTAAGATCCTTTTTAACATTCTTCAAATCTGTAAATGCATCCTGTGTCTCAGCCAGCCGATCCTCATCATACCAACAGCCCTGAAATAAATACAGCTTTTCCTCGTGTGTTGTATTGTACGTATACAATGCGTCATAAAATGCGGGCATCATAACCGTATACACTCGGATCGTATTGGCATGCATTTCTCCAATCTGTTTAAACCACTTTAAATATTCCTGCTTCGTCACCCCCAGTTCTCCGGGAAATGTATTGGGTTTGCTGGAACCTATATTGACTCCTTCAATGTAATACTTTTCAAATTTGTTCCCATTATATTTTTGAAAATATTTGCCCTTTACCCGGAATAGATAGCCGGTGTCACCATCCTGATATGGAGTGACCTCTTTCTCCTTTGTTATTTTGGTTATGTTTGTTTTATCATTATTCGTATGATATGTTTTCTTTGCAATCCCACAACCGGTAAGAAATACCATTATCATTATTCCCACAATGATATGATACCACTGTTTTCTGTTTTTTATCATCTTTAAGGACGGCCGGCATTGAGCTTAATGAATCTATATCGCTGTACTAACAGGGGCAAAATTTCTGACCTTGCTCCTTGTTCGTTTTCTAAATAATACCTAAACACTTTTTAGATAATCGCCAGCAGAACTGTCCCCGCCGTAATCAACAGAACGCCTGCCGCTACTTTTTTCCCCGGAATCAGTTTCTATGTCTTTTTTCGTGATCATCATCATAGTTCCGATTCCAATCAACAATACAGATACTATTTTTGCCCCTGTAATTCCTTCGCGAAAGAAAATGAGTGCCAAAAGAATGGAAAGTACAATACTGGATTTATCAATGGGTACAACCTTGTTGATATCCCCTTTCTGAAGGGCATGGAAATAGCACAGCCACGATGCCCCTGTCGCCAATCCTGACAAAGCAAGAAACAAAAGCATCCGACCATCGATCTGAGTTAACCCGCCCCATGTTCCTGTCATGAACACCATGATCCATGAAAACAACAATACCACCACTGTCCTGATCACGGTTGCCACATCTGAATCTGTTTTCTTAATTCCTTTTTTGCCAGAATCGCCGTGATCCCTGCAAAAAAGGAAGAACCTATCGCATAAAATAACCACATACTGCACATCACTCTTTCTACCACAACCGGAATATCATCCCTGGCGAAAGCCGGCTCACTCTGCCTCCTTCCCAAACGCCATCTTTTTCATGATACAATAATCTTTTTCGCATAAAGCAATTCATTTGATTGCTTGTTCCAGCTAAATTTTATCATTACTTCAACCGCTGTTCAACCAAAACTTTTCCGTTATAAACAAATTAATTTCTTGTTGGTTCTACAACTACACCACTAACGGTTAATAAAATCTTATTCCTTTGCGTTGATAATTTTCTTGACTAGTTCAACGCACGTCTCCACATGTGACCACATCCGTATTATAATCCGGTTTTACATAACTGAACAGAGTATTTGTTCCGATACAAATGAGCAATTTATTCCGATATTCCGGACTATAAACAAACGATCTTTGCTCTATCTATTTTCCCGGCAGTATACGAGATCAATCTTTTGAATTTAGGAATCATTCCCGTAC
>JBNMJP010000016.1:0-20087 GCA_050873905.1 Jutongia sp.
ATCAGTCCTGGTATAAGGCAACCATTAAAAATAAGGAAAAAGGCTACTGGTATTTCAGTCAGATGAACGTCAATAAAGGACAGACCATACAGATCAGCAGGGCTGTTTTAGATAAACAGGGAAATGTGGCAGGGATCGTTACAATTCTCCTTCAATATGATAAAACGACAACATCATTAAATGACCGGGATGATAATATCGCGATCATGTATAATAATTTTTATATTATATCTGAAAATTTTAATATCGCGGATTACCCATTTTTAAAAGAAGAGATCCAGAAGATTCATAAGAGCCGTGTGTCCAAAAGGATATCCTATGGTGTCGAGGAATATCTGGTCGCTTATGAGAAAATTCAAATGGATGGTTCCAAAAATTATTATTCCGTGGTAAGTATTCAGAATTATCAGGATATCATGACAGGGGTCAACCGGATCAGTTTTCAGGCGTTTATACCGGAGATAATCGGAGTGCTGTTGTCTGCTGTTCTGATCTTTGCATTTGCTGCGTCCTACAGTAATCGTATGTATCAGCTGCGTATGCAGATGCACCGGGTGGCGCAGGGAGAATATGACAAGGTGGAGCGCATTGAGGGAAATGATGAGATTGGTGAGCTTTATACGGAGCTGGAGCAGATGATGAAAGATATTCAGCTCCTGATGAGCAATGTGGTGGATGAGCAGGTTCAAAAGGAAAAGCTTCACACGAGACAGAAGGAAGTGGAGTTTAAGATGCTGGCAAGTCAGATTAATCCGCATTTTCTTTATAATACACTGGAGACAATCCGGATGAAAGCAGTAGTAAACCATCAGCCGGAGATTGTGGAACTGGTAAAAATGCTTGCCAAGACCATGCGTTATAATATTCAGGTGACAGACCGGCTTGTAAGTTTGAAGGAAGAACTTCAGATGGTAGAATATTATCTGAAGATCCAGGAGTACCGTTTTGGAGACCGCATTAAATCGGAGCTGGTTATTGATCCGGAAGTGAATGTAAAGGCATATATTCTGCCTTTGACGATTCAGCCGTTTGTGGAAAATGCTTTTGTGCATGGACTGGAACAAAAGGAAAATGACGGAAAGCTTACAATACATGTATATAGGAAAGAAGATGAAATTTATATCGAGATCAAGGATAATGGATGTGGTATGGATTATTATGAGCTGGGCGCGTTGAGAAAAAACATGCGGGATGAAAATGGAGATGATACCCATATCGGTGTACGAAATGTAAGTCAGAGAATACGCATTTTGTATGGCAATGAATATGGGGTGGAGGTTGATAGTACCAAAAATTTTGGCACGAAAGTGGTGATTCATATACCATATCAAATGGAAAACTCACAAAATGTATAATTTGTTGGGTAAAAATGTCAAATAATTAAGGTTTTATTTCCGTATGTATTTGGTAAAATAGACAAGAACAATTAAATTGTGGATCTATGCTATGGCAAAGGTGTACAATAAAACGTGAATATGGACAACGTGGAGGATAGTCTGTAAAGATTGTTGATCTGTGTTGTACCAATTATGAGGAGGACGATACAATGAGAAAGTCATTAAGAAAGGTAGCAGCTACTTTCAGCGCATTGGCACTGGCTTTAGCTGTTACAGCAACAGCAGTACCTACTGATGTATCTGCAGAAACAAGCAAGGCTGGTAAGAAAGCAGCTAAGGCTGATTTTGATGCAGACGGTACATATCATGCATACTTCGGTTTTCAGGAGACCGGTACATGGATCTTCCGTGATGAGTGGTATTCTGACACCCTTGGTATTGATGGTTCCGATATGAAGAAGGCAAAACTGACATTTGATAATGGTACACTGTTCCAGTCCGGTAACGACGGTGTAACAGCTATTGAAGGTACAAAGATTCAGGATGCTGAGATCAAGGGCAATGGTACATACACTGTTGGTGTAAGTGGCCTGAACAACTGCCTTGACACAAAGGGTGATTCTGAGACAAAGATTTCTATGATCTATGTTGATACAGATATCCCTATGGCAGCAAAGGATAATCCTGTAAAAATCTCTGATGTGAAGCTTCTGTGCGATGGTAAAGAGATTTCTGTACCAAGTGATCCGTTTTATCCTGCTGAGTACACAGATGTGTCCAAGCTTCTTCGTTTCGATGCAATGAACTCTTATCAGAAGGATAAGGGCGAGTATGCAGACAGCCCTGACATCACTGTAGTTCCTACAGATTCCATTCAGATTCAGTTTACTGTTTCCGGTTTCAACTCAGATAATCCGGATGCCGTAGCTGGTGCAAATGACGCAACAAGCACATCAAGTGATGCAAATACAACTTCCGATGCTTCTACATCTTCTTCTAAGAAGTCCTCACCGGTTGTACCGATCGTGATCGTTGTAGTAGTAGTTGCAGTTGTAGCAGTTGTCGTTGTTAAGAAGAAAAAATAATTCCTGCAGCGGACATCTGCTGAATAAGTAGATATCATGGAAAGGAGATAGGCAGCAACCTGTCTCCTTTTTTCTCCGATAACGTGTGACGTAGCGTGTCGAACGAAAAGTCGTGTATTTTTTCTCTATTATTTATGGTATTCGTGAGTGAAAAATGCATGTATAATGATAATAGCGTAAACTCTATTTATCATCTTGATAGTCTGCTCTGGTCTGTTTACAGAGCTTTTGACGGTGGGATGAAATAAGTAATACAGGAGGTTATTATGAAAGAATCACAAACAGAGAAAAGGGGAACGGTAGATTATATCTATATGCTGCAGAGAGTAATTGCTATCTTTGCTGCAATTTCCGTTTTCTTCCCTTTTATGAATCCGACAAGGATTTGTAATCTTGTGAATGAGAATACTTCGCTTTTTACAGCTGCGGTATCTTATTCTACTTTAACCAGTGAGGCTGGTCGTGCACTTCGTATGAACTGGCTGAGCCCAAGTACATTCTACGTATTATATGCAGGTGCAGTTATTGCGGTAATCGGTGTTGCATTTGTTGTAGTAGGTGGTTGTATGTCTCTTGGTAATACCAAAATGAAGAGAGCAGGTATCCTGTGGTCTATTCTTGGTAGTATTGTAGAGATTGTGGGTTTTGTTGCAACAATTATTTCTTATAACATGGTAAACAGTACAACGATGGCGTCTAAGCTTGAAAAAGTCGGACCGACATTTCCGGTAGCAGCGGTAGCATATATCATTGCTGCGATAGTACTCCTGTTGTTATCTGTTGTTATCCTTACAATGCTTCCGAAGGCAGCTCCGGATGAGGAAATGGAAATGAACCCACAGTACAAGCTGTTCCTGATGTTTCTGCCATTCCTGGCACTGGCATTCGTATTCTGCTATCTGCCTCTTTGGGGATGGAGATATGCATTCTTTGATTATCAGACAGGTGGAACATTGAGTATGTCAAACTTCGTAGGATTTAAGTGGTTTACATATCTGTTCCGGAATGGTGCGACACGAAGCGATATCATTCGTGTTATCAGAAACACAATGGCAATGTCCGGTTTAGGACTGATCACACAGTGGATCCCAATGGCATTCGCTATTTTCCTCTGCGAGATCAAAAACCTTACATTCCGTCGTTTTATTCAGACATTTACAACCGTACCAAACTTCATCAGCTGGGTATTAGTATATGCTTTGGCAATCGCTATTTTTGCAAATGATGGTTTCATTAACACATTTGCTAAGAGTGTTGGACTTATGTCAAAGAACGCTAATGGTCATAACTTCCTGATGGGAGATCATTTCACATGGCTTAAGATGTGGGCTTGGGGAACATGGAAAGGTGTCGGCTGGAGTGCCATCATCTATATTTCCGGTATTGCGGGTATCGACCAGCAGCTGTACGAGGCGGCTACGGTGGATGGTGCCGGACGTTTCCAGAAAATGTGGCATATTACAGTGCCTGGTCTTCTGCCAACCTTCTTCGTATTGTTACTGATGGCAGTTGCAGCAGTACTTAGCAACGGTCTTGATCAGTACCTGGTATTCTGTACACCACAGAATAAGAACCACATCGAGGTTCTTGATCTTTACGTGTATAACCTCGGTCTTGGTAGTGGCGGTAGTATCCCGTTGTCAACCGTGGTCGGTATGTTCAAGTCGGTCATCAGTGTAGTCTTGCTGTTCGGAGCGAACTCGCTTTCTAAGGCGCTTCGTGGCGAGAGTATTGTATAAGGAGGTGAACACAAATGGCAATGACAGCACAAGAAAAATTAGATGCTAAGAGAGAAAAAGAGTACAACAAGAAGCATAAGCGTATGTACAAATTAAAACCAGGTGACGTTGTGTTCAACATTTTGAATTATGCGTTTTTCATTTTGTTCACCATCACCTGTATCTTTCCATTCTATTATCTGCTGATCAACACGATTTCAGATAATGAGATGGTACAGAGAGGTTTGATCAATTTCATTCCTCACGGACTTAATCTTGATAACTACAAAGCATTGGCCGGTGTAGGTGATCTTGGTTACGCATTTATCGTATCTATCACCAGAACTATTTTCGGTACAGTATTGATGGTAGTTGCATCTGCTTTCGTTGGTTATCTTGTAACAAAGCAGGAGATGTGGCACAGAAGTCTGTGGTATCGTGCGATCGTTATCACAATGTACTTTAACGCAGGTTTGATCGCAACATATTTGAACCTGGTAATGCTGGGTCTGACAAACCATTACATGGTATACATCATTCCTGGTATTGTTGCTCCATACAACATCATTCTGGTAAAGACATATATCGAGTCGATACCGGCAGAGTTGGAGGAGAGTGCATTTATTGATGGTGCCTCTTATATGCAGGTATTTACAAAGATTGTTTGGCCATTGAGTAAGCCTATCCTTGCTACCATCGCAATCTTCGGTGCGGTAGGTCATTGGAACTCATTCCAGGATTCTTTGATTTACATGAGTAACTCACCTAAGCTGTATACACTGCAGCATAGATTGTACATCTACCTGAATCAGTCATCAAACCTGATGGCATCCATGAATCAGGGTGGTGAGGCTGCAAAGTCAGCATTTGCGGCAGCATTGAATACAAAGGTTATTAAGTATACAATCTCCATGATTTCCGTTATCCCTATCTTGGTTGTGTACCCATTCATGAACAGATACTTCGAGAAAGGTATCATGTTGGGTGCTGTAAAGGGTTAATGCCAGAGTGCAGACTGATATTCTAAGAGATTATGAAATACCGGGGGCAATACAGGCGCCCCTGGTATTTTAAAGAATATGTATGATGCAGGAGTCAAAACATTTTTGACCGGGACATCTTATGTGCATATAAGGAGAATGGTCTGATGACACGAAGGAGATAAGACAGGATGAAGTTTTTTAGTGTAGATAGTCCCTTATACAAATTTATGAACCGTCTGATGGATATATTTAAGCTGAACTGTATGTGGCTTTTATGTAGTCTTCCGATTGTGACCATGGGAGCAGCAACGACAGCAGCTTATACGATCACATTAAAGATGGTAAATGATGAAGAAGGATATATTGCCGGTCCTTTCTGGAAGGAATTTAAGGCAAACCTGAAAAAGGGAAGTATTCTTGGGGTTATTGCAATGCTTGCATGCTATGCGGTATATCTGGATTTTCAGTTATATCATGCAGCGAAGCAGCACAATATGATGTTTTTGATCGTTGGTGTGATCGGAATATATTTGATCTTTATGCATATGGTTTATGCGTTTCCATTATTGGCACGCTACGAAAACAGCATTATTAATACAATGCGTAATTCTTATTCCATAGCAGCAAAGTTTCTTGGCAGAACAGTGTTTCTGGCAGTGCTTCTGGTAGTTGAAATGGCTATCATTTTATGGAATCTGACCACCATGTTTGCCGGACTTTTAATCGGACCGGCATGTATTATTCTGACGATCAGCGGATTTGCAAATATCTTCTTTTCTGTAATTGAGAGAGAAAATCTCATGGCGGAGCAGGAGAAAAAAGAATCTGCACATCTGAATGGAGAACCCATATCAGGATCAGAAGATGATATCTAATGGAATAAAATGTATTTCGTGTATTTTATATATTGCACGACTGACATAGTATAATCGGGTGAGTGGAAACAACAATAAGAAAGGATGGATATTATGAAAAAAGGATTGGGAAAGAGAATGCTTTCTATGGTTCTTGCAACCAGCATGGTAGCAGGAACAACCGTTGCAGCCACAGGTTGTAAGTTCGGCAGCAACAGTAACGAGCCAATTACCCTGACTGTATACAGCCAGGTAGCAAACTCTTCAGGATTACAGAAAGGATGGTCTGCTGATATCATTAAAGACAAGTTTAATGTAAAGCTTAACATCGTACCTGATGAGAGTGGTACATTCCAGACAAGAATGTCAGATAAGGATCTTGGAGATATTATTATCTGGGGTCATACAGATGATAACTATGCAGCAGCTGTTAAGGCCGGTCTGCTTTATGATCTGGAAGAGGATGATATCCTCAAAGAGAATGCTCCATATGTATATGACAACATGAAAGATTCTATTGCAAAGAATAAAAGACTTTCTGCTACTATTCTTGGTGATGGAAATGACAAGCTTTATGGATGGGGCGGCGAGGTTGCTACCTCTAGTAAGGATCATCAGTCATTCTTCTATACATGGGATACACGTTGGGATCTCTACAAGAAGATGGGATATCCAAAGGTTAAGAATATGAATGACATGGCTGATCTTCTTAAGAAGATGCAGAAGATGGATCCTAAGGATGATGCAGGCGGAAAGACATATGCGGTTTCACTGTGGCCTGACTGGGATGATGCAATGGTAATGTATGTTAAGGCAACCGCTACTGCATATTACGGTTATGATGAGCTGGGTATTGGTCTCTATGATCCTACCACAGGAAAATATCATGATGCCCTTGAGGAGAACGGACCATATCTTGAGATGCTGAAATGGTACAACAAGCTGTATCGTGAAGGTCTTGTAGATCCGGATTCCATGACACAGACATATGAGCAGATGTCCGAGAAGGTTATCAATGGTGGTGTATTGTTCTCCATCTTCAACTACTCCGGATCTCTCGCATTCAATACAGATAAGCATATGAAGAATGGCCAGTACATGTACTGTATGAAGCCTACGGATGCTTCTCCTATCGTTTATGGTATGAGTACACTTGGTACAGGTTATACTACATCAATCGGTGCAAACTGTGAGTATCCAGAGCTTGCACTGGAAGTACTGAACTACTTCTGTACTCCAACCGGACGTCTTGAGTATGCATATGGTCCTAAGGATGAGTGCTGGTACTACAAGGATAAGAAGACATATCTCACAGAGCTTGGTCAGGCATGTCGAAAAGATCTGAAGACAAAGATGACAGATCACGAGGGTACATTCCAGGATGGTCAGCTTCAGATGGCAGTTTCTACATGGAACATCGATGCTGAGAACCCAGAGACAGATGGTGAGACATACAATGCTGATAACTGGGATTCTACACAGGAGTCTTCTAAGTATGATATTCAGGAAGACTGGAAGAAGAAGACAGGCTGCGAGGGTATCAACGATTACATGGAGAAGGGTAAATATACTGTAGCTCCAGGAACCGATTACTCTGCAAGTGCGAAGTCAGATGAGTTAAAGACTGTATGGAAGCAGGTAACAGATAGCATTAAGAACGAGTCTTGGAATGCTCTGTATGCTAAGAATGATGCACAGTTCAACAAGGCTATTGCAAAGATGAAGAAGGATACTGCCGGATATGGTTATGACAAGTGTCTGAAGTGGTCTCAGAAAGAGGCTGCAACACGTAAGTCTCTGGAGGATCAGCTTCAGAACTAGGCGCAAAGTATATTTGTGATCCCGGGCAACAGATTGTACAAAATATACAGCATGTTGCTGAAATAAAATGAAAACAAATGCAGCTCTGCGGAGAAATCCGCAGGGCTGTATTTTTGCTTGATATATTTTTCTTGCACTCACCATGGAAACGTGGTAGGATAAGTAACAGCGATTTTGTAAGGGGTACCATTCGCAAAGAAACAGAAATACCGAGTGTTCGAGACCTTCCACTCGTAAAACAAAACTAAAGGAGATTTAGAAATGAAAACCAAGAAACTCTATTTTATTACACAGGCAGCGATGATTGCTGCAATCTATATTGTAATGACAATATTTATCAGCACATTTAATCTTGCATCAGGAACAATCCAGGTCAGAATATCAGAGGCATTGACGGTACTTCCATTCTTTACCCCGGCGGCGGTGCCGGGACTTTTCATTGGATGCCTGTTAAGTAACCTGCTTACCGGCGCTATGCTTCCGGATGTAATTTTTGGCAGTCTGGCCACATTACTGGGGGCAATGGGAAGTTATGCACTGAGAAAACATTCCTTCTTGGTGACACTGCCACCGGTGATTGCTAATATGGCAATCATACCGTTTGTCCTTCGATATGCGTACGGTATTACATTTATCGTACATGGTATTGATGTATCTATTCCTTTTCAGGCATTGACAGTGGGAGCCGGAGAGGTTGTCACATGTTGTATATTGGGTACCATATTGATCAAGGCACTGACACCTTATCGTCATGTATTATTTCAGAATGATGCTGGGATGGAGGAAGCCATGGCAGCACAAAATACATTGAATCATAAATGATTTATGATAGATACATTGAATTTATGAAAGGTCATACCCCGAACAACGCAAAATAAGTAATATACGTAAAAAAATATTTAAAAACAGGATACATTAAATATAAAAGACAGCAGTTTATGAAATGAATCATATTGATCAAATTCATAAAAGGCTGTCTTTTCGTTATACGCAATGATGTAAAGAAAGTATGGTGATCGACAAAGCGATTATTATATATGAGATCATTCTGTCGAGGCCTCATTCATAACCTGACAGACCGTGTCAAGAATGAGCTGGGAGGTATAGGGAGAGTCATCGGAAAGCACCACCTGGTCCGGGGAAATATCCTGAGCGAGTTGATCGGAGATTTCTTTTACTGCAGGCTTGATCAGAGGATACATAGTTTCCACAGATTTTTTCAGATTTACTACTTCCACAGATTTTACACGGTCTTTATCCAGTGAGATCCGCAGATTGATTTTGGATTCTCCAAGGGTAAGCTTACTGGTGTATATCCCAGCTATGTATTTGCCGGAGCCTGTGGATGCAGACTTTTTGGAACTGGAGATTGCTGATGGAGAAGAGGTGCTGGCACTTTCTTTCCCTTTGCCCGGCCAGAACATAAAGAAAAGAAGTACGAGCAGTAAAATGCCCAGACCCACAAAAACAGCAGTATAAATAATTTCCTTCATTTGAAAAATGACAATTCTGGTACGCGACATAGGAAAACCTCCCAATATGATAAATTTCCGGTTATTACAGTATATTCCAAAAGGAAAAAGATAGAACTACGATTCGCTTTTCTTGCGGTAGAAAATAACGTATAATAAAAAGGTATTATTCCGGGTAGAGAATTTAAGCAGATAAAGAAAATTTTATCGAAATGACAGGAATGGGAGGCATAAAATGGCAGTTTATTTCGTATTGGGAGGATCCGGACGGGGAAAATCTTATTTTGTGAATCATACCATCGTCGAGAGGGCACAGGCAGAAACGGATAAAACCTTTCTGGTGATCGTGCCGGAGCAGGCAACGATGCAGACCCAGAAGGAGATTGTAGATATCAGTGAACATCAGGGGATTATGAATATAGAAGTGCAGAGCTTTGTGCGCCTGGCATACCGCATTTTTGGAGAGACAGGTATGGCAAGTCTGCCGGCATTAGATGATATGGGCAAGACGTTGATCCTTCACAAGGTACTGTTGGAGCAGGAAAAGAATCTGCACTATTTTGGAAGGAATGTCCATAAAAAGGGATATGTAGCGGAGATCAAATCCT
This sequence comes from Jutongia sp., assembly GCA_050873905.1. GTDB lineage: Bacteria > Bacillota > Clostridia > Lachnospirales > Lachnospiraceae > Jutongia. The sequence goes on from JBNMJP010000016.1 coordinate 9,879, forward strand.
TTCTTTCGGAAATGATGCAGTATGGGATTGACGAAGAAGGTCTGGAGGATATGATCCGGGCTGCTGACTCCCGGATGGCGTTGAAAAGCAAACTGGAGGATATGAAGGTGGCGTACCGCAGCTTTCGTGCATATCTAAAGGATAATTATATTACGTCGGAAGAGGTACTTACCGTGTTAAGCGGTGTGGTGTCTCAGTCGAAGCTTTTAAAGGATGCGGTGATCTGTTTGGACGGATTTACCGGATTTACACCGGTGCAGTATCAGTTGATCGAGGAGCTTATGCGGGTCTGCAGTGACATCTATGTGACGGTGACCATGGACGAGTCCCAGGAGCTTTTTCAGCCGGGAGAAAAGCATGAATTGTTTTATCTGAGCAAAAAAACAACAGCACATTTTCTCCATATGATCAAGGATAACGGAATGGAGGAGCCAGAGGTTATCCGGGTGGGAGAAGAGATTGAAAAAACAAGGTTTCATGGTTCCGGGCAGCTGGAGCATCTGGAGCGGTCCTTGTTTCGTTTTCCGGTGAAGGCATATCACAAAAATGCTGCTGAAGGAGATGACAGAGAAGATATCAGTATTCATCTGCTCAAGCAGCCACAGGAGGAGATTTCCTTTGTGGCGGAGTGCGTCAAAAAGCTTCGCAGGGAAGGATATCGTTATCGTGATATTGCTGTGGTGGCAGGAGACATGGAGGTTTACGGACCGCTGGCAAGAGACATTTTCGGGCAGGCACAGATCCCGTGCTTTGTGGATCAGAAAAAGACTATTCTCGCCAATCCCCTTGTAAACATGCTGGATGCCCTGCTGGATATGATTCAGTATGATTTCCGGTATGACACGGTGATCCGGTATCTGCGGGGGAAATACTCCATGCTGAGTCTGGAGGAAACGGATCTGTTAGATAATTATCTGCTGGCATCAGGCATTCGCGGAGCGGGACGCTGGAAGGGAGTATGGGACGCAGCTAAAATATACCGTTTCCGTGAGGAAGAACAGGGGAAGGAGTTTAACCAGAAAATAAACGATATCCGTCAAAAGGTATGGAAAAATATTGAAGAAATATATACCCGTATCAGAACAGGGAAGCATACGGTCAGAGAATTTGCAGAGGCTTTTATACAGTTTATGGAAGAGCAGAATTTCTATGGCAGGCTGGCGGAGGATGTAGGAGCCTTCCGGCAAATGGGAGATGCGGAGGCTGCCAAAGAGTATGACCAGATTTACGGCATTATACTGGATGTGCTGGATCGGCTGGTAGAGCTTTTGGGAAGTGAGAAAATGTCCCTCAGAGAGTTCCGGGAGCTTTTGGACACAGGCTTCAGCGAAGCGAGAGTGGGGCTGATCCCGCCGGGGGTTGATCAGATTGTTGTAGGAGATCTTACCAGAACACGTTTAAACCATGTGAAGCATCTGTTCTTTCTGGGAGCCACGGACGCTAATATTCCTTCCGGAAGCGGAGGGGGCGGCATCTTGTCAGCGTCAGAGAGAAGCTTTTTGGAGCAGGAAGATTTCGAGATGGCACCCACAGAACGCCAGAAGCTTTATACAGAACAGTTTTATCTGTATCTGACACTGACCAAGCCGGAGGAGCATCTGTATCTGTGTCTGTGTGAGGTGGGAAATGACGGTAAGGAGCAAAAGCCGGCATATCTCATTGACCGGATGCGTAGATTGTATCCTGATATCACAGTTCATGTGGAAGAGCAATGTCAGGATGCTGTCCGTATTTTGGGACAGGATAAGGGGATGACATACCTGATCAGGGGACTCCGGGATCGGAGCTTTGAGGATACCAGATGGCAGCAGATCTATACCTATTATCGGGAGCATGATCCGGAGGAGCTGCAGAAAATATTGGCGGCGGCCTTTTATCAGCCGGAAAAGGCAAAGCTTGTGCGGGAGAATGCAGAGCTGCTGTATGGTGATACGCTTTACGGAAGTGCGTCAAGGTTTGAGTTATATGCGTCCTGTGCATATCGTCATTTTCTGCAGTATGGTCTTCACCTGGAGGAGAGGCAGGAAAGAACCGTGGAGTTTTACGATATCGGAAATGTGATCCATGAAACGCTGGAGCTTTACACCAAGGACCTGATCCAGCATAAGAGAAGCTGGCAGGATGTGGGGGAAGACGAAAGAAGACAAAAGGCAGAGCAATATTTTCAGCAGGTGGCGGAGCAGTATAAAAATGGTGTATTACAGGATACGGCAAGAAACCACTATTTAATGAAAACTATGAAACGCGTGCTTCACCGGACGATTGCGGCAATCTCTTCACAGATGGAACAGGGCAATTTTGAGACAGTCAGCAGCGAGCTTCGTTTTGAACAGCTCCACGGTCCTCTGCGTCTGCGGGGAAGTGTGGACAGAGTGGATCAGATGACCGGAGAAGATGCGGAGTATATTTCCATCGTGGATTATAAAACAGGAGACAAGGATGTATCGTTGTCGGATTTCTATTATGGTCTGCAGATGCAGCTTGTCATTTATCTTCAGGCAGCAGTGGATGCGGCAAAGGGAAAAACGGGAAACCGAAAAAAGATCATTCCTGCCGGTATATTTTATTTTCATCCTCAGGATCCAATCCTGGAATCCGTTGATGCAAAGGACAAAGAAAAGAAACTGATAAAAGAGTTTCGAATGAAGGGACTGCTCAATGAAGCTGATCCGGTGGTAGAGGGGATTGGTGGAGATGGAGTGACTTCAACGAAAAACTGCGTAGCGGAAAAAGAGTTTGATTATTTTATGAAGTATACACGGGATACTTTGGAAAAGATGAGTGAGGATATTCTCAGCGGAACGATTGAGGTAAATCCGTACCGTCGGGAAAATGATAAAACGCCTTGCGAATATTGTCCTTATCACGGGGTCTGCCAGTTTGATCCTCGGCTGGGGAACAAATACCGGAGTCTCATGAAATTAAAGGATGAACAGGTCTATATGGAATTAAAAGAGAAGTATGATAAAGAGGAAAAGACGGAATAGGAGGGGAACGGGAATATGGGAGACATGAAATGGACAGAGGATCAGCAGCGTGTTATTGACGCAAGAGACAGTAATATTCTCGTATCCGCGGCAGCAGGCTCCGGCAAGACGGCAGTTCTGGTGGAGAGGATCATACAGGAGGTGACCGATGCCGAGCATCCTGTTGATATTGACCGGCTTCTGGTGGTGACATTTACCAATGCAGCCGCCGGGGAGATGCGCCAGCGTGTGGGAAAAGCACTGGAGGAAGCCTTGGTGGAGCATCCCGGAGACAAGCGTCTGCAGCGACAGCTTTCCCTGCTTCACAATGCACAGATCACGACGATTGACAGCTTTTGCCAGAGCATTATCCGCAATTATTTTCATGTGATCGATCTGGATCCGGTTTTTCGTGTAGCGGATGATACAGAGATCAAATTAATGAAGCAGGAAGTGCTGGACGAGGTTTTGGAGGAGTGTTATCAAAAAGCGGAGGCGGAACCGGAAACAGAGGAAAGCAGAAATTTTATTGCCATGATCGATGCTTTTTCTACCGGACGAGATGACAGTGCAGCCGGAAGTCTGGTGCTGGATGTACATAATATGTCCCAGAGTGCGCCATGGCCGGAGGACTGGTTGAATGGGATCGTAGATATTTACGAAAAGAAGACAACAGACTGGATAACAGAGCTGCAGGGATATGTGGCGGATATGCTTGAGGGATATCTGGCTCAGGCGAGACGGACTCTGGAAATATGCCAGCAGGATGGTCCGGAAGAATATGAGCCGGCGATCCGGTCCGATGTGGAGCAGCTGGAACAGTGTGCGTCGGTGTCGGATTATCAGGATTATGCAAAGTACATCTGTGGTTTTCAAAAGAAAAAGCTTGCCTCCAGCAAGGCAGAAAATAAAAAAGTTATCCAGGATATGAGAAAAACTTATATCGATAAGGGAATCCGGAAGCTGGAGGAAAAGTATTTCCGGGAGGAGCTGCAGGGTCCCTATGAACAGATGGCACCGGCGGTCAAAGGTCTTGTACAGACTACGAAGCTGTTTGAGGAGGCATTTTCCGTCCGGAAGAGAGAGGACGGTGTGTTGGATTTCAATGATATGGAGCATTTTGCGCTGCAGATACTGGTGGATCACGAGCAGGGAGACGTGCCAAGTGCGGTAGCAAAGGAGCTGCAGGAGTATTATCAGGAAATCATGATCGACGAATATCAGGACAGCAGTTATATCCAGGAAGCTCTTTTGTCCAGTCTGAGCCGGGCGGAGCAGGGGCAGCGTCCGTATTTGTTTATGGTGGGAGATGTAAAGCAGAGTATTTATCGTTTCCGGCAGGCGCGTCCGGAGCTGTTTAATGGAAAATATGAGGCGTATGGAAGTGACCCGGAAATGGGACAGAGAATAGATCTGCATCAGAACTTCCGAAGCCGGGAAATGGTTCTGGCATCCACAAACTTTTTGTTTGAAAAGATCATGCAGAAATGTCTGGGAGGCATTGTCTACGACGAAGCGGCAAGTCTGGTGCCGGGGGCAGTATTCCCGGAGGATCCTCACAGAACAGCAGGTAAAACACAGGTTCTGTTGATCCAGGGAGATAAAGAATTTATGGATAAGGATTCTCTGGAAGCATCAGTGATCGGTGAAAAAATACGGGAACTGGTACAGGGAGAGGAGCCGTTATATATTAATGACAAGGGAGGTTACCGGCCGGTGCGTTACCGGGATATTGTGGTGCTTTTGCGAAGTCCGTCCCGAATTACGGACAAGTATATTGAGGTGCTTTCCCAGATGGGGATTCCGGCGTACACGGAGACAAAGACGGGATATTTCAGCTCCATGGAGGTGGAGGTGATCCTGAATTTCCTGCGGGTTCTGGATAATCCGCGACAGGATATTCCACTGGCATCGGTTCTTCATTCGCCTTTGGGAGGATTTACGGATAACGAGCTGGCGGAGCTTGGAGCGCAGAGGCAGGGGATCAATTACTATGACAGCTTAAGGGATGCAGGAGAGAATATATCGGAAAATACTCGGAAAAAGGTGTCCGGTTTTTTGGACATTATAGAAATGTACCGGCAGCGAGCCGGTGTTCTGCCGGTGTATGATCTGTTGCAGCAGATCTACCGGGAAACAGGATATTATCATATGATGTCGGCAATGCCGGCGGGAGAAAAACGTGCGGCAAATCTGGAGCTGCTGCTGCAGCGCGCGCTGGATTATGCCGGAAAAGGAAATCATGGTGTTTTTTCCTTTGTACAGTACATTGAAAATATGAAAAAATCCCAGGTGGATTTCGGAGAGGCATCTCTGGTCAACGAAGGAATGGATGCGGTGCGGATCATGAGCATCCACAAGAGTAAAGGTCTGGAGTTTCCGGTGGTATTTCTGGCAGGGACAGCAACGCAGTTTAATCTGATGGATGCCAGAGGAATTGTTAAGGATAACGACTATGGTATCGGAATTGATTATATTGATCTGGAGGAAAGATACAAGAAAAAAACACTGCTGAAAAATTTCCTTGCGGACCGTTCGGTGGCAGCAACATTGGCGGAGGAGATCCGTGTGTTGTATGTTGCGCTAACCAGAGCGAAGGAGCAGCTGATCATTACCGGTGTGTCCAAAGATCTGGAAAAGGATCTGGGTAAATGGAGTGATCAAAGCCCGGCATATTGTATGGCGGATCTGATCTCGGCGAGAAGTTATTTGTCACTGATCATGCCTCTGATCCTGGATACATCGGCTGACCCTTATTTTGAGGTCGAAAAATGGGACAGCAGTATGGTGACAGGACGGGTGGCAGAGAGTCTTGTGGAGGACGGAGAAGTCTATCAGAAGCTGCAGAACTGGGAACAAAATATCTGCTATGATCCGGAGCTTCAGCATGAAATGGAATCCGAGGAGGAGTATCATTATCCATATGAGGCACAGCTGCAGATACCGGTGAAAATATCGGTGACAGAGCTGAAGCGTATGGAGCTGCAGGCGCAGAAGCTGGAGGAGGATGCCTGGGCTGAGGCGGCAGATGTGCCGGAAGCGTTTGGCCAGACGGAAGAAAAACAGTCTACATCCGTAGAACGCATGGAAGATGAGACGAGAGATGAGGGGGAGAAAATGGAGGAAGCTGCCCGCGAGATTGAAATTCCCAAACCGCGGTTCCTGCAGGGAGAGGAAAAGCTTTCCGGGGCACAGCGGGGTACCGTATATCATTCCATCTTTGAGCATCTGCCATATGACCGTATGGATGAAAATACAACCCAGACGTCATTTACAGCATGGCTGGAAGAATTTACAGAGAAGGGATATCTGACACATTCCGAAAAGGATATTGTTTATGCAAAGGACTTCTGTACGTTTTTGCGGACAGATCTGGGAAAACGGATGGGAAAAGCCTGGAGAAACGGAACACTTTACCGGGAGCAGCAGTTTATGATGGGAATTCCTGCACAGAGACTGCACCCGGAAATTTCGGGAGAGGACACGGATACTGTGCTGGTACAGGGGATTATCGATGCCTGGTTTATGGAGGACGGGGATATCATACTGGTGGATTATAAGACGGACCGTGTAAAGAGAGATATTCATGAGCTTGTGGACAAATACCGGATCCAGCTGGATTATTATGCGGATGCTCTGCAGCGGGTAACAGGACGTAAGGTAAAGGAAAAAATAATATATTCCATTGCAAAGGGAGAGTCCGTTGAAATATAATGATGTTAAGAATAAAAAGCAGACAGTTTCTGGCGGATACGGCGGGGAGCTTTGTATGAGCGTAGAAAGAGAGGGAAAATCGTGAGATCATTTTTTGAAAAGAAGCGTAAATTTACGGTATGGGGCATGGTAGCTGCAATATGTATCAGCACTGTTATGTCTCCGGTGGGACAGGCTGTACATGTGTCGGCAGCTGCTTATCCGCCGGCTGCGGCCGCGGCTATGGCGACGGAAACGGAAACGGCCACGGCAAGCCCGGCTGCGACGACTACCGGCGGCAGCATTGCCACCCCAACACCAAAGCCGACACCGACACCTTTGCCGGTAGTGACGGCAAAACCAAAAGCAGATATTTATTTGAAAAATGCGTATCAGGATATTATATTAACCGTGGGGGCAGCTGGTGAATTTGATCTGGAATGGAAGGAATTTACCGGGTACGAACTGCAAAATCTGACACAGCTTCGTTACCGCAGCGGAGACAGCAGTATATTGCAGATGACGTCAGATGGAGGATACCGTGCGCTTAAGGCAGGACATACCACTGTGACTGTGACCGGATGGGATGGCAGATATGATGAAACCATGTTGGAACGAACCTATACTGTTTATGTATATCCGGATATGTCCGGGGTATCCCTGTCCCAAAAATCCGTAGACATTTATGTTGTGAAAAACAGCTACAGTGCAGAGCACAGTGTCTCCATTGATATTAAAGGAGGAGATACCGGTCTTTTTGATGAGGATAAAAACGAGGATCTGACCTATGAGGTTATCTCCTCCAACAAGAAAATGTATGTATCAGCCAGAGTGTCTCAGGGGAAACTGATCCTTTCCTGCGGTGATGCCGGAACGACTACGGTTACATTCCGCCTGTATGACAAAGAATTTCAGATTCAATTAAAAGTATCGGTGGTTGAAATATCGGACACCTCTGTTTTGCTGGTACGCCACAAAACAAAGAAGCTGAAGATTAAGGGCTACAGCGGAAAGATTCAGTGGAGATCAAGCCGCCCGAAGGTGGCATCTGTTTCCGGAAAGGGAAAAGTCCGGGGCAAAAAGGAAGGAAATACTATTATCAGTGCAAAGATCGGAGACATTCGTCTGGGCTGTGTAATATCAGTTACCACCGCAAAGAAAAAGAAGGTTATCCGGTGTGCGCAGAGAATTTCATCCACCGGTCAGTACAGTCAGCCGAAGCGCATGTTGAAGGGATATTATGACTGCAGCTCCCTGGTATGGCGTTCGTATTCCAAATACGGTGTGAAATTCGGGGCTTCGTCCTATGCGCCGACTGCGGCGGGAGAGGCGGAATATCTGGCAAGACGTCATAAGCTGCTGAAAGGTGGATTTAGTCAGAAAAATGCTTTGAAGCTTAAGTTTAAGGCGGGGGATCTCATGTTTGAGACAGGTGCATCCAATGGCCGGTACAAAGGGATCTACCATGTGGAGATGATCATAGGATATGAATTTTATGGCTGGGATGAAAGAAATAAACCGATCGTTGCAGTGAAATGGGCGAATCGTCCGGATGGACATTATGGATATGGAGTTGGAATTGTAGGGAAAATGTAGGAAGTATGACAGATTGCTTGACCATACCTATAGAAAGATTTATTATTGCATAGAATATATAATTACATAGGTATTTTTGGAGGTGTAGTAAATTATATGAAGATAGCAATTTGTGATGATGATGTCATTTTATGTCATCAATTAGAAGATTGTATTCTCTGCCTTGGTAAAAATGAGGATGCGCCGGTTCAAACTTCTGTGTTTTTTGATGGTAAAAGTCTTTGGGAATATATGAAACAGGGAAATCATTTTGATCTGATCTTTCTGGATATCGAGATGGAGCAGATGAATGGTATCACCACAGGGCGGGCGATTCGGGATACGCTTGGCGATGAGGAGTGCAAAATCGTTTTCATCTCCAGCCGCAGGGATTATGCCATGGAGCTATTTGCAATACGCCCCATGGATTTTCTGGTAAAACCGGTTACGGAAGAAAAGCTCAAAGCAATTTGGGAATTATATAACCGGCTTTACCAAAAGGAACAAAACGTGTTTTATTATGAAGCGAAGGGAAGTAAGAATTATATTGCGTTTAACCGTGTTCGGTATTTTAAGGCAGATAACAGAAAGATAGAAATACATACGATCAGTGGCGATGTGATCACATTTTACGGAAAAATGGCAGAGGTGAAAAAACAGACAGATGCCGGGAGATTTATTCAGATCAGCCGGTCCGAGATTGTAAATTATAATGCTGTTGAGGAATACCGGGAGGATATGTTAATTCTCCGTGGAGGAGAAGGGCTTCCGATCGTAGCATCCCGCCGGAAAGAAGCAGGGGAGAAGATATTAGATTATATGGGAGAGATGATGTAATGTACACCACATTATTTTTATTGTCAGAGCTGATAGTAACGAGAAAATGGAAAAAGCTGTAAAAAAGATTGCAGATAGGAAAAAATAATACAATATATATCAATAAAATAAATTCACAACAATGAAAGCCCAATTCACAACATTGGGCTTTCATTGTTGTGAATTTGTTGCATAATGAACTTAGTAACAATTTGATCCGGAAATATTAGTGAAAGAGAAAAGGAGGTGAAAGAATGTATTTACAAAAGAAAGAGTGATGCAGAGAAACCATTGAGAAATCGTTCTTTTCATGATTCTATAAGAAGGATAAATGAAAGGAACACAGATCAACTAAATATTATTGTTATAACAAAAAATTAGAATTCATTAGAGGTTACTATTTCGCAAAAATATGCTAAAATGTATATGAAGGAAATGGAGGTATATAGTATGAAAAAATTATTAAAGAGTGTAATGGCTGTTATGATGTCTTTGGCAATGGCTGTTTGTTTATTAGCTACGGAAGCGGGAGCAACAGAGGTTTCAAATCACGATGATGAAATCGCACTTCAGAGTATCAATATTGGAGTGCCATATCATAACTATTATTATAGCAACGGAAATCAGGTTATAAAGTTGACTGCTCAGTTTACAAATCAATCAACTCTAATGATTACATACATGGATTTAACAGGAAAAAGCCGACTTGTGGAGATGGATGTAAGTACATCAAGTAAAAAATTTAATCAGAGATCATATGTGGTAAAGGCTAATAAAACACATTCCGAGACATATAGTATAAATGTTTCAAATGCAAGTAAGGTTACGATTATGCTGTATCCGCACACATCGACGAAGTCGAATTCGGGGTATATAGGTCCTTATAAGGCCATTTTACAGTAGAAACTTTTGTGATAGAATTGATAAATGATTTGTTGCTAAAAGTATAACGTAGGCTTGCTTTTAGCAACAAATTATGCGATATTTCGTAAACTTTTGTTTGTATACGAACCAAAGTAGTGTGCTTTAGTGTTGTTAATTAAAGGAGGGGGATTCGAATGAAAAAGTTTTTATTTTCTATTATCACAATTTTTGCTTGTGTGGTTGGTATGGGAACCTTCGCCAAGGCATATACTGTGACAGTACAGAAGGACGGAAT
>JBNMJP010000017.1:0-19123 GCA_050873905.1 Jutongia sp.
CCAGTGGAAACAGCAGCTCATTGCCACTGCGATCAGTATTACCTTCAGGCAGGCACTGTCTGCCCTCGCCTGCGGAATAATGATCGCCAGAAACATACCATAAATCGCAATGCCCAACGCATCGCTTACGATTGGCGGCAGTACTCCTCCCAACAGTGCACCAAACAGTGTTCCTGCCTGCCATCCTATAAACGGAATACTGATCAGACCGTATAAATAATATTTGCTGACCTCTCCGCTGCGGCTGGATGCCACGCCAAAGATCTCATCCGTGATTCCATAACTTATTACAAAACGGTGCGGCAGTGTCATAGAACTATCCAGCTTTTGAGACAGAGATAAGGACATCAACGCATAACGCAGATTAATGATAAACTGCGTCAATGCCATTTCCATATACGCTCCGCCTGCCACCATAATATCCAATCCGGCAAACTGTCCGGCTGACGTGAGATTAGTCACTGAGATCAACAATGCCTGCCACCAGGTCATCCCCACCGACACCGCCATCAGCCCAAACGTAAAGCTTACCGGTACATATCCCATAGCAATGGGGATGCCGTCATGCATCCCCCGTTTAAAATCATCCATTGTATTCCTTCCTGCCCCTTTGCAGGACTCCTGTTTATTGTATTATATCTGACCACATATTTTATACTTTATCACCGCAAAGGCTTCCCGCACATACATATTCGGTGCGGTATACCATTTTACTGCAGAACCCAGTCCCTGCACATGGGACAGACCCTTCTTGCGGGCAATCCCTAATGCCCGGTAAATATGGAACCGATTGCTGACGATCACAACCTTCTTTCCGGAACCGGTCATTTTTGCAATGCTGTATTCCAGATTCTGATCTGTGTTTACCGACTGATCCTCCAGGATCAACCGATCTCCGGCAATGCCGCGTCCCGTGAGATATTCATACATTGCCTGTGCTTCGCTGATATCTTCACCCGGTCCCTTGCCACCCGACAAAATCGCCTTCGTATCCGGACTTTCCTCCAGATAATTATACGCTTTTTCCAGTCTTTTTTCCAGATTATATGATGGTTTCTTTCCAATGACTCTGGCTCCCAGCACCACCGCATAATCTGCACCGGGATCCGGTTTGCTCGAACCATATCCCATAATAAGCGCTTCGATGAACACAATTCCCAAAAGTACAACGCCACATACTGCCAGAATACAGCCCCGCAGCTTTCCCGGCATCTGATATCCATGACGATGCAGCACCACCAGCAGACCATCCCCTGCAAGAAGCCCTATGCCCATCAGCAGCCAGAACCAGGTAAACTTATTTGTCATATCTACAGCTGTAATATATAGAACAAAGTATCCTATACACAATATACCCAAAATCAATATTGCTGCCATGCCGTACCGTTTCCTTTTCATATCCGTTCTCCATTTGTGCTCATCTGTGAACACCCTCATTACTCTGCAACATCTTCCACCGTAGTCTCCTGACCCACATCGTCAAGATTACTGTCATCCTGCACCGGCTTCTGCGGCTTTGTGGTAGGCTGCGTGTTGTCGTTATTATCTCCCTGTGCTCCATCCGGATTTGACGGATCATTTGCATCATCCCCCTGAGGCTTATCTGTCACCACGGGATCTGCCGTTTCCGTTACCGTCTTGGTTGCATCCGGATCAATGGTCTCTTCCGGCTTTTTCGTTGCCTTAGGATCTTCTGTCGTTGTCGTATACTTCTTATCGCTGCCATCCGAGCTTCCGGTATCATATACGAAGTCCGCATATTCCAGACCACTGTGAAGATCTTCCATAAACTCGTGCCAGATATACAACGGATATGTGCTTCCGTAAAGATTGCTTACGGCTCTTGGATTGTCATAACCCACCCAGACAGCCGTAGAATAATATGGTGTATATCCACAGAACCAGCCATCCTTTTTATCACTGGTTGTTCCTGTCTTACCGGCACATGCCATGTTGCTAAGCTGCTTCCCCGCTGCAGTACCCCGGACCAGTACTCCTTTCAGAATATCTGTCATCGCCTCTGCCGCTTCCGGCTTATAAACCTGCTTCTGCTTTGTAAGTTTGTTCATATTGACGATCACGTTTCCGTCATAATCTGTAATTTTCTTGATACACGTCGGATTGCGGAATTTACCATTGTTGACAATGGTTGCATAAGCCGATGCCATCTCTACGGTGCTGGCACCGTTGGTCAGACCACCCAGAGAAGCGGCAGGCACATAATCACTGTCCACAATCTTGGAAAAGTTCATTTTCTTGACATAGCTTAAGCCTACAGCAGGTGTCAGCTCCTGGAATATCCTCCATGCAACAACGTTTTTAGACTTCTCAACCGCCGTACGCAGCGGAATCTTGCCAAGGTAACGGCCATCTGCATTTCGCGGACCACCCTTAAAAGCCGTGTCGTCCACGATACTGTTGGCGGTATATCCGTGCTCCAGCGCCGGCGTATAAACCGCGATCGGCTTAAAACAGCTTCCCGGCTGGCGATAACTCTGGAATCCACGGTTGATGGTATAGCCTGTGGTGGACTTCTGCTTTCGTCCTCCAACAATGGCAACTACTTTTCCTGTTTTATTATTGATACATGTCGCCGCTCCCTGCATTGCATAGACGCCCTTTGTCTTCTCGGTAAAACCTGCCAGCTGCTCGTTGACCGCTTTCTGAAGCTTCGACTGTATCTTTTTGTTTAATGATGTATAGATATTGTATCCGGCAGAATGCAGCAGCTTGTAGCATTCCTCATAGGAATCCTTATACTCTGCATCATAATCGGCCCGGTCTGCATCTGATGAAAACTCATACCGGAACTCAAATCCCTGCTTCTGCATCAATGCCTTGGTCGCACAGCTTACCGCATATGTGGTAAGATAATTTTGATTTTTAATCTCCTTCGCCGGCTTCATGACAATATCCGAATAATACGCATCGCTGTACTCTGCTGCCGAAATAAACTTCTGGGACAGCATCTGGTCAAGAATACGGTTTTTACGCTTAACGGTATTGTCAAAATGCTCCAGCGGATCATAACTCTGAGGACGGTTTGGAATAGAGCATACAAATGCCACTTCTGCAAGGTTCAGATCAGATGCTGACTTGCTGAAATATCCCCGGCTCGCCGCCTCAATGCCATAATACCCATTGGCAAAAAATACATTATTGATATAAAACTCCAGTATCTGATCCTTCGAGTATTTCTTTTCCATCTCCGTGGCCACAAAAATCTCCTTGACCTTACGGGAATAAGACTTATCCGTATATGGCAGATAGTCCGCAAAGATATTACGGGCAAGCTGCTGTGTAATGGTACTGGCACCTCTGGTGGCATCCTGTCCCCTCAGTTTATTGAGAAACAAAGTGACACCTGCTCTGACAAGCGCCTTCGGATCATAACCCGCATGCTTATAAAAATCACGATCCTCTGTAACCACAAACGCATCCTTTACATACTGTGGAATCTTGTCAAAGGTAAGATAGTAGGAATCATGATCTCCCTTGAGCTTTGCCAGAACCTTTCCTTTGGAATCATAAATAAAGCTTGCTTCGGACGCTTTAAAGGTATCCTCGGAAGATGCCTGAACCATCTTTTTCGCCTCGGACTGCCATTTGAGCAAAGTATTACCATACTTAAAATAAAACAATCCAACCACTGCCAATATCGCCAGCAGGATCAGCAAAAATAATATCTTGAAAAATAAACGAAGCTTTGGATGCTTCTTTTTGCGTTTTGCCTTTCGTCCCTTACCCGTCTGCGCTGCCGCCACCGGTCTCCTGGCAGACGAATTCGATGCACTCTTTCCGGAAGCAGTGCCGTAAGATGTGGCACCTCTGCCTGCACCTGCGCTCCTCGTGCCATAAGAAGTGGTGCTTCTGCCTGCACCTGTACTCCTCGTGCCATAAGAAGTGGTGCTTCTGCCTGCACCTGCGCTTCTCGCGCCATAGGAAGATGTGCTTCTTCTTGCAGAGTTTCCTGATGCTCTGCCTCTTTCTGAATAATTCATACTTTTATCACGCCTTTCTAATGTGGTTATCATAGCATATTTCATTCAAAATTGCATCATTATACTGTCGTTTTCATAAATTCATAAGATTCTTGTCATATTTATTTCCTAAAAAATTAAAGAATACTATATATTTTCTCCTATTTTTATTCCCGCTGTATATTTTTCGGCAATCGGGCAAAAATCTTCATATCAATCAACAAAATGTTTCGCGGACATCCATCAAAACAGAAAGGATTATAAATATGTATCGTATATCAAATAATACCAAAAATAACAAAAAAGTACGCTGGGTTCTTTTGGAACAGCTTCCAACCATATTGTCTCCCAAAATACTGATTTTGATCTTCCTTTATGCCATGGCTTTTACGCTGCTGGTGCTGGGGCTTCGGATCCTTCATTGCGAAACAGCTCTGTCCCAGAGTGTTTCCACCGTTACATCAACTGCCGGCTCTGACACTTCTCTGATCTATCACCGGGAATCCCCGAAAAAGATCCAGAAAAATATCGCTTCCCAGGTCATCCGCCTCCATGTCATTGCCAACAGCGACACAGCACAGGATCAGGCTCTGAAACTCAAGGTCCGTAATGCCATTATCGAAGGACTCCAGAGCAGTCTGACGGATACCGGCTCCGTGCAGGATGCCAGAAGTCAGATCCTGACCCAGATTCCCTCTATCCAGCAGAAGGCACAGGAAACCATTGTCAAAGAAGGATATTCCTATCCGGTCAAAGTAACTTTAGGCAATCAGTATTTTCCCATAAAGGATTATGGCGATCTGCGTTTTCCTGCCGGAAATTACGAAGCTCTGTGTGTCCGTATCGGTGCCGCCTCCGGCCATAACTGGTGGTGCGTCCTTTTCCCGAGTCTCTGTTTCGTGGATGAGACACATGCTGTGGTTCCGGCAGATTCCAAGGAAAAGCTGCAAAGTTCTCTTTCCAGGGAGGAATATGAATCCTTGGAGATTCATTCTGCCGCATGTGACTGGATCACGAAGAAGCTGAATAAGTAGTCTGGACATTCCCTCCCTCATCCCGTACAATAACAGATAGGCAGGACGGCCGGTGGCCGGCTTCCCTGAAATCACTTTGAAAACGAGAAATCAGGAGGGATACCATGAATGAAAATGTACTGATCTCCATCGTTGGCCGTCATCTGACTGACGATGATGAAAATACCATCGAGACAAAATACCCCGGAAAATATGCCTTTTTTCAGGGAAAACATATTATCCGGTATGAGGAATATCTGGAAGCAGAGGAAAACGCTGCCCCGGCAGCCATTCCATGTATGCTGAAAATTGATAAAAACAATGTGATCTTAAGCAAAAAAGGAGCTGCCCCGGTAAAAATGCATTTTTCACCTGGTACAGCTCACAATACGCTTTATCAGACACCCCTCGGTTCACTGCCTCTCAGCATCAACACCTCTGAGCTGAAGATTACAGAAGAGGATGGGGCGATTTCGGTCGATCTGTCATACAAGCTTCACATGAATGGAAGTCCCATCAGTGAATGCAGTATGTCCATCTCCATTGTAGAAAACTCTTGATTATTTCTTTTTGGTTTTATCCACTTCCGCCTGAGCCTTTGCCTGCATGCTGGACAGCTTGTCCTGCATCTTTGCGCGGAAGGAACGCTTCTTTGTCGGGGCTTCCAATGTAGAACGAAGTCCATGCACCTCCAAAATATAGATACCGCTGATCTTTGCTTTGACTGATTTCTTGACCGGAATCTGCTCAAAAATCTTCTCGTCGCACATCAGAGACATGATCTGATTTCCAATCTTTGCCTTGACGATCGGCACCTTCTGACCACGGAAACGCTTCGGTGTCTGGTCAATGACCAGCTGTGGCAATCCCGAATCCTTTAGTTTCATTTTCTTTTTGTCAATAACAAGAAATGATGCATTTTGCGCTGCTGCCTGAAGCTGCTTCTGCGATTCCTCCTGACGTGTCTGCAGCTTTCGACCATAGATACTCAATGCCACCAAACCTGCAACCAGTGCAATGATAACAATAATTGTAACAATCAGCCATGCCTTTACTGCAAATACCGGCATGATCATCATCCATTCATTCATATTATTTAACCAAACCTTTCTTCAAACTGTTCATAAGAATACCACATTTTCGCCAAGTTGAAAATACCTAACTACAACTCTGCGGTATTTTTCTTTACAGTTTCTCCGATAATCTCCCGTACCTTTTCTGCTACATGCTTTTTCTCCGTCTTTTCCAGCTCGTCCATATAGATTGGCTTACAGTACTCCACAATAACATGCGTGCTGTGAATCCACGGAAAATGATTTTCGAAGGCTTCATCTGTATTGTTCATTGCTACCGGCACGATAGGACGGTGGGATTTGTCTGCCAGCTTAAAGCTCGCCTGATGAAACTCCAACAGCTCCTCACCGTGGTTTCTCGTTCCCTCCGGAGCAATAAATATGGAATGACCGGACTTTAACAACTCAATTCCCTCGAGAATTGTCTGGAGTCCCTTTTTGATATCGTTTCGATCCAGAAACAGGCATTTCATATACTTCATCCAGCGTGTGATCAGCGGCACATGCGCGAGATCATCTTTGGATACAAATGCCATCGGCATCGGTCCGGTGGTATAGCCCACCAGAATATCGAAATAGCTTCTGTGGTTGAAGGCATACATTGCAGACTCCCCCTGAAGAATATTCTCCTTTCCCTTCACTGTCACCTTCACGCCGGAAATAAACAAAATATCCTTAAATGCCCTCCGGATCAATGTCTGTGCATATCTCGGCTTCATGTCCGGGTTGATCTTTCCGATCACCCAGCCAACGATCCATGCCGGTATACTAAAAATATAATAAAGTATCAGATAAATTACGACAATAACTGTTCTCATTCAATTCTCCATTCTTATACTACTGCATATATCAGACTACCTCGTCCCCAGATCAATATCCTCATCTGCATTCTGCTGGGATGTGGTATCCTCTGTAGTGGTTTCCACGCCGTCCTGTCCGTCCCCTGCCCCTGTATCCGGTGTAGCTGGTGCGTTTGTATCGTCTGCCGGATCGGATGCCGGTGTTGTAACCGGCTTCTTCGTCGGCTTCGGTGTTGGCTTCTTTACCGGCTTTGCCACCGGTTTTTTCGCTGTTTTCTTTGTGGCTGCCGGTTTCTTCGTAGCTACTGTCTTTGGTGTCTCTTTCACCTGCTTTACAGAACTGATCTTGTGATCCGGCTTTGGTGTCGGTGCCGCAGTCATAACCGGCTCGTTCTTATCGTCCTCAGCCACATCCCGGATCTTGCCCTCCGGTTCCTTGATCTGCTGATCTACGGTTGTAGTCTTGTAATATTCCTCCAGCGTCATATTCTTTTTGTAAAGATAAGTCGCCAATTTCTTTCCAACATAACGGATATGCCATGGCTCATAGGAATATCCTGTAATCTTTGTCTTATCCTTCGGATAACGTATGATGAATCCATAATTATGGCAGTTCTTTGCCAGCCATTTGCCATCGGAGGTATTGCCGAAGCTCTCCTCCAAAGCGCATCCCACTGCCTCACTGGATACATCGAGAGTAAGTCCCGTCTGATGCTCGCTGCTGCCGGGCTTTGCTGATACCAGATCCGTCGCTGACTTACCACGGCTCCGGACATTCCGGTCATAAATCTCCTTCTGACGCGCATAGGAACGATATCCCGACACCGCCTTCAGGACTACGCCCTTTTTCTCCGCTGCCGCAAAAAGCTTCTCCAAAGCATCTGCGGTCACCTTGCGCACGTAGCTCTTCTCATAGGTGCCGTAGAAGCTGAACCGTACGTTTGGCACCACCAGATCAGCCGGAATATAATCCGCACTCATACGATACTGCCGGTTTACCAGAACCGTCACACTGTCCTCTTTGGTATCCACCTTGATGAGTTTGGCTTTTTTCTGTTTGACCGTCTTCTTCACACCGGAGTCCTCCTCGTTCTGATCCTCTCCGGTATAATATTCATAGCCGGTGTCTGAGGTGTCTGTCTGCCCCTCAGATCCCGCTTTTATATCTCCCAGCTGATGCGACAATAAGCCCGCAAAAACTGTAACTAATGCAATAAATACAACTACCGCACGTTTCATTTGTATTCTCCCCCATTGTTATGTTAAGGCAAAACCTGATCTTATTTTGTAATACTACGGATTGCTTCACGCTTTCCGCAGCCTTTATCCTTAGAAACACTCTTTATATTATTCCATATCTTGTTTTTATTTTCAAGAGAATACACCATATCTTGTAAAAAAAAATACTTAATTTTTTCTTAATATCATTTTCTCTGCCGCAAATCTCTCCATACAGTGTACTTTCTGTCCGTTTGCTGTTATACTTAACATAATTACAACGCAGGGAAAACGCGGCTCTCTACAAAGCATTTCAAGCCATATCCCCGCCACCGAAAGGAGTATCTATTTATGAGCGAATCCATTACCATAAAGGCACCTGCAAAGATCAATCTGTCTCTGGATGTGACCGGCCGCCGGGAAAACGGCTACCACGACCTTCGCATGATCATGCAGACCATTGACCTGTACGACGAAGTGACCATCCGCAAAACGGCAGAACCGGGCATTCATTTCTCTATGAATAAAGAGCTGCCGGACCATATCCCACCGGAGAAAAATCTGGTCTGGAAGGCAGCAAAGCTTCTGCAGGAGCGGTGCCATATCACAGACGGACTTGATATTTATCTGGAAAAGAATATTCCCGCTGCCGCCGGACTGGCCGGAGGAAGCTCAGACTGCGCCGCCACGCTGCTTGGCGTCAATGAGCTTTGCGAACTGGGACTGACTCTTGGAGAGCTCTGTGATATCGGCGTTACTCTCGGAGCCGATGTGCCATTCTGCCTCCAGAAGGGAACCATGCTTTCCGAAGGAATTGGAGAAATTCTCACGAGACTTCCGGATCTGTCTCCTTTATGGGCTCTGCTGATCAAGCCGGATATTTCTGTCAGCACCGGATATGTATACACCCATCTGAAGCTTGATGAGATCACAGACCGCCCGGATACAGAGCAGCTGATCGAGTGCATCCGCCGTCACGATGACGCTTCCCTTGCCCGCCGGTTATCCAATGTACTGGAAACCGTTACTATTCCGGAATATCCTGTTTTAGAGGAATTAAAGCAGTTTTTGAAGGATAACGGTGCCATCGGTTCTCTCATGAGTGGAAGCGGTCCTACCACATACGGACTGTATCAGGATGAAATTCTTGCCCGTATGGCATTAAAGAAAGCACAGGAGAAATATCCGGATTATGATATCATCCTGTGCCGCACGCGTCTGCCGGAGGAGTAGACTTCGTTTTCACTGCATTCACACAACAGGGTATCGCCCCTGATAATCACAAGACGGGACACCGCATATGATCCGCAGTGCCCCGTCTTTTATGTTGCTCTGTCCTAAGACATTCGTTTCAAAATATATTAGCTGAGGTATTTAGAATAATCCTCCGCTGTAGTTACACCATTCTTCCAGTCATCCATCTTCTGACGGGTTGCCTCCATGGTGTCCTTACAAATCTGTGGAAGATCCTCTCCCCATGCCTTTGTTGCCTGCTTGTAACCCTTCTCAATGGCTGCCATCATCGTATCTGCCTTATCGGTATCTCCACCGGCAAGAGCAATCGCCATGCTGACCAGACGATCGGAGGTCTGATTTACTCCCCAGTAGCCATCCTCTGCGATGGATGCCTTGGCATCATCGATGGTCTGCTGATCCACCTTGCCTGCTACCTCACGGAATGTTGCTGCCAGATTGGAACCATTAGCCAGATCAAACTTCTCTGCCTGCTTGCCCAAAAGCTTCTGTACCAGACTGTTCATGCTGTCCAGACGGCTCTGCTGGTCTGCCTTGAGCTTTGCGATCACATTGTCCTTATTATAAATCTGATTGGCACTGTCCTTTTTGGTCTCTGTGCTCTTCTCGAATACGGCTGCGTCATCCTTGACCTGATCCTTGGTTGTCTCTGCCGCCTTTGCTGTCTTCTCTGTCTCTGTGGTCTTTACTGCTGTATATCCGTTTACTCCGTTAATTGATGATATACTCATGTTCCCGAACCTCCTTTTTCCTGTTGCGAACATATCTGCCTAAAACATATGGTTTTCTATTAAAAATATCGACTATTTCTGTTCTGTTCTTTAGAGCCAAACAAATTTTTATGCACATTTTCATGGATTTTACATAAAATAATGTGAATACGCTGAAAAAAGTCTGCGAGAAGGGAGGCCGGCACATGTCAATCCGCCGAAGTATTGCCCGGAAAACACAATATAATTTCCGGCTAAACCGCAAGGTGATTCATCTGAAGCATTGCTGGGAGGACGTAAACTCTATGCTGGATACTTTCTGTGGACATAAGCACAAGCCGGCTCCTCCGCCAAAGCCTCCCAAACCTCAGCCAAAGCCAGGTCCACCGCTCTGTCCTCCTCCCTGTTTTCCGTGTTGTCCGTTCTGTATGCCGCAAAAACCAGGACCACCTCCCTGTCCTCGACCTAAGCCACCGGGACCTTCTCCCGGGCCACCACCCTGCCGTCCTCCGAAGCCGCCTGAACCTCCAAGACCCCAGCCGGGACCGCCACCCTGTCCGCCTCCGAAACCACCTGAACCTCCAAGACCCCAGCCGGGACCGCAGCCCTGTCCGCAGCCGAAACCACCACAGCCTCCAAGACCTCAACCGGGACCTTCTCCATGTGCCTCTCCGAAACCACCGGAACCTCAGACCGGACCGCCACACTGTCCGCCACCTTGTCGTCCCCGTCCAAAACGCGGTCCGTTTTTCCCGCCGTTTCGGTTTTAATACAGTACCTAAAAGCGTAGTCGATTCGGTATATAAGATAAAAATTCAGGCTGTCTTTCGGAGCCGGAAATCGGCTCCGACCTTTTTCAGACAGATCAGACAGGTTGGCAGAATATAAATACATGCGGAAACCCATGCTGTCTGATCACTAAAACAGATTGCCGTGTAACCGTAGACCGGCACAAAGATCAGACTGACCACAATTCTTGCTACCATCTCTGTGACACCGGAAAATACAGCTCTGCCGGAGTATCCCAATCCCTGCGTGGTCATACGGCAGGTATTCAGGATACCAAGACTCCAGAAGAAAAAGCCCTGACAGAACAGATACTTCGCTGCCGCATTCAGTACCTCGACTTCTTCTCCACTGATAAAGATCTGACACAACGGCCGTCCAAAGAATATCAGCATAATACCGGCACACAAACCGTATCCCACAGCCACTGCCATTCCCTGAAAAAGTCCCTTGACGATACGCTTCTTTTTGCCCGCTCCCAGATTCTGGCTGCAAAAAACAGACACGCCGGTTGCGATCGCATCAAAAGGACACATAAAGAACTGCTTCAGACGCAGTGCCGCTGTAAATGCCGAAACATATACAACGCTGTCGAGACTGTTATTGGCATACTGCATCACCATACTTCCGATGGCCGTGATGGAATACTGAAGTCCCATTGGTACTCCCATAGTGGTCATAATGCGTACACCACGGCTGTGAAGCCTGCAGTCTGTCTTAGAAAGTCTCAGAAGCGGAACTTTGGTCCAGATATAAATGCAGCAAAGGATTCCACTGATTGCCTGCGCCGTGATGGTTGCCGCTGCCGCACCGGCACAGCCCCAGTGAAACACCAGGATACAGACCAGATCCAGTATAATGTTTAACATCGTGGAAATCGCCAGAAAAATAAACGGCGTCCGGCTGTCCCCCACCGACCGCAGGATACTGGACATCAGATTATATAACAGGGTAAAGGGAATGCCCAGAAAGAGAATGATCAGGTAGTTATATGCGCCCTGATAAATCTTGTCCGGGGTAGACAGCATATGCAGGATCTGTGGACAGAAAAATGCGCACACTGCCGTCAGCACGACCGCAAACACCCCTGTCAGAAACATTGCATGAAAAATGTGATTTCTCATTTCCGGCAGATTTCCTGCCCCAAAGCTTTTAGCAATGGGTACTCCAAAGCCGCAGGCAATCCCGATGCAAAAGCCAAGTACCAGAAACTGGACACTGCTCGATGCGCCTACACTCGCCAGAGCATTGGCTCCCAGTGCTCTCCCGACAATTGCCGCATCAATAATATTATATGTCTGCTGCAGTATATTCCCCACCAGAAGGGGTACTGCAAATCCCATTATCAAAGGCAGCGGTCTGCCTTCCGTCATTTTCTTTGCCATAACTTCCTCACTCCACTTTTCTTTGGCAAAATTTATAAGCAAACAAAAGCTGACAGAAATCTCATCTCTGAAATCTCTGCCAGCATATTTTCACGACATATTATGTCGTTGGTATTTAAGGTTAAATTATTTAAGAGTAACCTTAGCACCCTCAGCCTCGAGCTTCTCTTTGATCTCGTTAGCCTCGTCCTTAGAAGCACCCTCTTTAAGAACCTTAGGAGCGCCATCTACAACTTCCTTAGCTTCCTTAAGTCCAAGACCAGTTACCTCACGAACAACCTTGATAACCTTAACCTTGTTTGCACCAACTTCTGTAAGCTCAACATCGAACTCATCCTTCTCTGCTGCGCCTGCTGCATCTCCGCCTGCTGCTGCTACAACAACACCTGCTGCTGCAGATACACCAAACTCTTCCTCACATGCCTTAACTAAATCGTTCAGCTCTAACACTGTCATGCCCTTGATAGCATCAATAAATTCCTGTGTAGTCATTTCTATAACCTCCGTATTATTTTCTTTTCGTTTTTGTTTTCTTAATAATAATTATGCCTCTGCTGCACCCTCGCCCTGCTCTGCGATCTGATTAAGCACACGAGCAAGATTGGTAATAGGTGACTGCAAAGAACCAAGCAGCTTGGAAATAAGCTCGTCTCTTGATGGAATACTTGCCAGTGACTTAACACCGTCAACATCATAGAGTGTTCCCTCAACGACAGCTCCCTTGAATTCCAAAGCCTCAGCCTCTTTCGCAACGTTATTCAGAACGCGGATAGGTGCTGTTGCATCTTCCTTAGAAATTGCGATAGCAGATGGTCCATCTAAAAGATCATCTAACTGTGCGAAATCAGTACCCTCGAATGCACGCTTCATGAGTGTATTCTTGTATACCTTGTACTCGCATCCTGCCTCTCTCAATCCCTTACGAAGTTTTGTGTCCTGTTCTACAGTCAGTCCACGATAATCAACGAGAACTACAGTAGTAGCACCATCGATCTTCGCCTTGATTTCATCAACGATTGGCTGTTTTAATTCAACCTTTGCCATAAGATATCTCCTTTCCTGGGCAGTCCCATATTTTTTCCTGCCTGGGAAGTCTTACTTCAAAATAAGAAAACCTCCCTGCGTAAACACAGAGAGGTGAAATCATCAAAATAATTACATCCTTCCTCGGTAGGCGGTGTCCTTACGCCGAACGATCGGCACCTACTGTCTACGGCAGTATGGCCTGTTTCACAAACCGAGAAATATTTTAGCACATTCCAAAATATAAGTCAACACCTATTTTTCTGATATTTCCTCCATGCAATTTACCCTAATATTTCTACATGTTTCCACAATGTAATTTTACCTAATATTTCCACAAATTCTTGATCTGCGGCACCACCTGTGACAGCTTCCATACTTTTTCACTGTTTTTGCGGCTGTTGGGATCATTGATAATCACCTGCTGGTCATCTTTCATTCCCGACAGAACTAGAAAATGTCCTGCTGTGGTAAAATCTCCCGGCCGCATGGCACAAATGATCACATGCCCCTCTTGAAGGGTCCGCCGGATCGCATTCTCATCACAGGACATTTCTGCCCCGGTAAGCCCCAGCAGCGCCGCCCCGTCTGTCATCAAAGACCATGCCGAGCCCTGCCCTTTTACATAATAGCCATTCTTCTCGGCCAGCTTTGCCACCTTCCAGGGATTCCATTCGTCATTTTGAAAGGTATGGCATGCCACCATGGCAAGACAGGTGGGACCGCATCCGGTCAATGCCATAAAATCATTGCCGTATTTCCGGTATCCCCACCGCTCATCCCACTGTAGAAATAACGGCACATCGGTTTCCTGATTGCCCGCCAGATCAGAGGAGGTCAGATGAATCTTCTGTTTTTTCCCCCGCCTGCTCCGGATAATCCTTCACAAACTGCCTTGTCTCCGGATTCTTTTTTGCCAGTTCGATGAGCTGTTCCGGATATTGTTCCCGATTCTTTTCCCAGAAATTATCCTGTCCCAGAGACGTCAGGCTTTCACGCAGACTCTCTATCCTCCGGGACACGTCTCCCATATAAGTATGTGTGGACAAAAAACGTATTCCTATTATGATAAGAATGATACCCCAGATCCATTTTCTTTGTCTTCTCCTACGTTTTCTTTTCATTTTATTCCATCTCCCATTTCTGTTTGTTTATACAACATTTTAAAAGGAAACATCGGGAAATTCTTTTGATTTTCCTAAACGAATTCTCATATTTCTCTGAACTTTTAACCGGAACTCCGGTCTTATTTTACATTGCAGGAGGGATGTGATAAGATGAATGCACTACCAATGAAAGGATTACACAATATGAACGAATCAGATAACATTTCCGAGGAGAAGACGTCTACTTCGGAAACAGACAATAAAAAGAAAAAAGAGAAGCATTTTTCTCTTGCAGACACCCTTCAATTTATTTTCCTGCTAGCTGTGATCGCATTGATTATCTTTATCCGGCAGATGCCGCTTTTTACGGTAGATGGGCAAAGTATGAACCATACCTATTCGGATGGCGATCTGCTGGTGGGAGATAAAAAGGCAGATTTTAAGCATGGAGACATCCTGATCATATACAGTGATGTTCTCTCCGAGCGCATCGTCAAACGCTGCATCGGTCTTCCCGGAGACCGGGTTGAGATCAAGGATGATCATGTCTATGTCAACGACAAGAAACTAAAAGAGAGTTATATTGCAGAGCCAATGCATACAGAGGATATGTCCGTCACCCTCTCCGATGATGAATATTTTGTGATGGGGGACAACCGAAATCATTCCACGGACAGCCGTGATATCGGACCAATTCCAAAAGATAAGATCCAGGCAAAGGTCACGCACAATCTGACGAAGGAATATCACATTACAACGGTTCATCTGAAATGGTTCAAACGTATTGTTATTATTGTTGCTGCCTGCTACATTATCTTTACGATCCTCGGAAGCTTTCTGGTTCCTTTGTTCCGGCGTAAGGATGAAAAAGAGACAGATGCCAACACGAAAGATAACACAGATTCCGGCGAAAATCCGGAATAAACCGCAAAAAAACATTTTAAACAAAAAAGAAAAACCGGTACCAACGACAGATGCTTTATGATATATCTGCCGTCCATACCGGTTTTATTATTTACTATATTTACAATAACGTGATCTCTTTTGTTAAGACCACATCGCAAATCCTTCTAAATTATTTCTTTACAGTAATGGCTTCCATTCCACCCATATATGGTCTGAGGGCTTCCGGAATCCTTACACTGCCATCCTCCTGCAGATTATTCTCCAGGAATGCAATGAGCATACGAGGCGGTGCAACTACGGTATTGTTCAGGGTATGTGCGAAATACTTATTGCCATCCTCACCCTTCACGCGGATCTTTAAGCGGCGTGCCTGTGCATCGCCGAGATTGGAACAGCTTCCGACCTCGAAATATTTCTTCTGGCGTGGAGACCATGCCTCAACATCAATGGACTTCACCTTGAGATCTGCCAGATCACCGGAGCAGCACTCCAGGGTACGAACCGGAATATCCAGGGTACGGAACAGATCTACTGTATTCTGCCACAGCTTGTCAAACCATGCCTTGCTTTCCTCCGGCTTGCAGACAACGATCATTTCCTGCTTTTCGAACTGATGGATACGGTAAACACCACGCTCCTCGATACCATGTGCTCCCTTCTCCTTACGGAAACATGGAGAATAGCTTGTGAGGGTACGCGGAAGTGACTTCTCCTCAAGGATCGTATCAATAAATTTACCGATCATGGAATGCTCGCTGGTACCGATCAGATACAGATCCTCGCCCTCGATCTTGTACATCATGGCATCCATCTCGGCAAAGCTCATAACACCTGTTACCACATTGCTTCGGATCATAAATGGAGGTACACAGTAAGTAAATCCTCGGTCGATCATAAAATCTCTCGCATAGGAGATAACTGCGGAATGAAGTCTTGCAATATCTCCCATCAGATAATAGAATCCGTTTCCTGCCACTTTACCGGCAGCATCCAGATCAATACCATCAAAACGCTCCATGATCTCTGTATGATAAGGCACCTCAAAATCAGGAACAACCGGATCACCAAACTTCTCAATCTCGACATTTTCACTGTCGTCCTTACCGATCGGTACGCTTGGATCGATAATGTTTGGAATGACCATCATGATCTTCTGGATCTTCTCGGCAAGCTCCGGTTCCTTTGCCTGCAGCTCCTCCAGACGAGGGGCGATCTCGGCAACCTCTGCCTTTCTCTGCTCTGCCTCATCCTTTTTGCCCTGTGCCATCAGACCACCGATCTCCTTGGAGATCTTTTTACGGCGGGCACGAAGCTCATCGGCCTCCTGCTGAGTTTTTCTTGCCTCTGCATCCAAAGTGATCACCTCATCCACCAATGGAAGCTTCTCGTCCTGGAACTTATTTTTGATGTTCTGTTTTACGATGTCAGGATTTTCTCTGACAAATTTCAAGTCTAACATGTCTTTTCTCCTTTATGATTTATTCGCTCAAAAAGCATTTTTCAAATACAACGTTTTTCATGGCTCCATAGTATATGACGCCCTCAAACACATCGCATCCAATCTTTTTTGCATACTCCTCCTGAAGTCTGGTGTGAATTCCTCCACAGGTAACGGTAAGTCCCATCTCCTTTGCCATCTCCACGGTCTTGCGGAAGATCACGGTATCCTTTTCATTGATCATATGCTCGCTGAAATATTCTCCGTGGAACTTAATACCTGTCACCGGCAGACGGCGCATGGAATTAACCGCCGTGTGATCTGCACCAAAACGGCTGATCACCACCTGATATCCCAGATTGGTCAGATTACGTATTGCCACCTCAAACGCTGTCGTAGCATCTGCAAAGAACCGCTCCGGAATCTCAAAAATGAAATTCTCCGGCTCAAGCTTATTCTGCTCAACAACAATGTTGTGTATACGCTCCACCGCATGTCTGGTGGACAACTGGCTCGCTGTCATTTCCAGCGAAACCGGAATGACATGATTGCCCTTCGCTTTCCATGCACCAATGTTATCTGCCACCTCCTGCAGCAGATAGAAACTGAACTCCTCCAGCTGGGCTCCACGCTCCATCAGATGCATGATCTGTGTATATTCAAAATACTGACCATCCTTCATCAGGATCCTTGGAATCGCCTTGCATCCGATCACATGATCCTTATCACCCCGGATCCTTGGCAGGTAACTGATCTCCACACTATGCTCGTCCATGGCACGGCGGATCTCACCTGCCATTTCGTCCTCTCTGGATAGCTGCTCCTCCATGTCCTCTGTGTAGATCGCATAATGATTGCCCCGAAGTCCTTTAATGCTTCTGCGGGCAAGATCCGCCTTTTCCAGCATTTCCAAAAGCTCCTGATCCTCCTGCTGGATCAGGTACACACCTACAGTAGAACCAAAGTCAATATTGTCTTCTTCCGCCTCAACCTCCTGCTGATGACGTACCACGGCAGACATGGCATTGACCAGTTCCTTGTGAGTGCCATACTGAAAAAGCACAACAAAGTAATCCCCATCTACTCTCGCACACATTCCGTCCTTTGTCAAATGATTTAACAGTACATCCGAAAATGCCTTGAGAATACGGTTACTTACATAAAAGCCATAATGATGACTGAAACTCTGAAATTCATTAATATCCGCACAGATCAGCGCATAATGGGAATCCTCCCTGCGGGACGCCAGAATCTTCTCTGCTTTTCTTAAGAAGGAAGCATACGGAAGAAGTCCTGTAATGGTATCCTCGGTCTTGGCTCTGGCTGAAGCTGCGATCTTTTTCAGCTTGCCTGCAAGCTGGGTAATTTCCAGTTCGGAATTCTTTACCAGCTCCGCCTTCACCGCATTCTGCTCGCTGTCCGAAAGAAGCTTGGTCAGACCATAAACAACGATTCCCTGTCCATCTTTCTTTTTCTCGGTAGAGGTACTGATCTGAACTCTGTGATATGATCCGTTGCTGTTGATCACACGGAAAATATCCTGATACATGCCCGTATTGGCATCCCAGGAATTTCTCATCTGTATAAACTTATCGACGTCTTCCGGATGGATGATCGCGCGAATATTTTCATCGGTAAACTGACCCTCGAGGATCGACTCCGGCGAATAGGTCTCCCCCAGATCCCCGTCCCGGTGAAGAACATGTGCGTCCAGATCATATGTCCAGATCGTCTCCTTTAACATTTTTGTGATGACATTGGAGCGGTGATTATTGTCCGCCAGCTCTGCCTCTGCCTGCTTTCTGGCGGTAATGTCCACGATCACGCACAAATACACCGGCTGACCGTTATCATCATCGATCCGGGTACCATTGATATACGACCAGCGGATCTCTCCGCTTTTCGCCATGATACGGTACTCCATAGCAAGGGGACCTCTGTTTTCAATGGCCTGACGGATCACTCTGGTCACCATATCCAGATCCTCCGGATACACCAGCTCCGACGTATCATTGTGAAACTGCATGCTGTACTCCGATCGGCTGTAGCCTGCCAGCCGGAAAAATCCGTCATTGGCATACATGATCTTGAAATCATTTAACCGAACCTTGATCACGCCGCCCGGAATGCTGTTGGCAATGAGATCCAGCTCCCGCTTCGCATTGTAAACATCCTGCAAATGACGTTTCGAACCCGAAATATCCAGACAGGAGCAATAATAGATCATGCTCCCCGGTTTTGCCTCTCTCTTGGCACGGAATGAAATCCATATGATCGAATCATCCTTGCGTTTCGCACGAAATTCCAGATGAATGCTTCCCCCCATGCTGACCTGACGTGCCATCAATGCTTTCATTCTCTGTTTTTCCTCCGGCAGAGCAGGTCCCATAACTCTGTTTTCAAAACATTCCCGAAACTCCTCCGGAGTATA